>USNJ01000040.1 GCA_900556055.1 uncultured Ruminococcus sp. | reverse complement strand
CCCCGCCGAGGATTCAATGACATTTTCGTCCAACAACGGCTCAAAGATAACCAGGACTGTCACCTGCGAATATATGAAAAAGTGCAAGCCGGGATTACTGGTCCACCCCGATGATATCAAACGCTTCATAAGTGCGCTCAGCACAGCATGCGCAGCACCCGTCAGCGCAACTCTTGAATACCGCAGCCGTGTTATAAATTCGACGGAATACAAATGGTGCAGAACGTATTATTCGAGCGTTGCCAACAAGCTTGGAGTTGTTACGGCAGTTTTCGGCAGAGTGCAGGACATAACCGCGGAGGTCGAAAAGAACCGTGACCTTATGCGCAGGGCGGAGCTTGACCCGATGACGGGGATATACAACAAGACCGCATTCACCGCCAGGGCAAAGGAACGCATAGCGTCCGCAGGCAGCGAAAAGTCTGTGTATTTTGCGATAATCGATATCGACAACTTCAAGCATTTCAACGATACATACGGACATCAGACAGGCGATAAGGTGCTGAAAACAACAGCGGATATGATAAAAACGCATATCCCGGACGGCGTGTGCGGAAGGTTCGGCGGAGATGAGTTCATTGTGCTTTCCGAAGCAAACGATAAAGGCAGCCCATCCGAGCTGTTTGAGCATATGCTCGGATGTTCATGCTGCGAGATAGGCGGCAGCAGATGCGAAGTAAATCTCAGCATCGGGCTGTGCGTATCCGACAAGCGCACAAGCTACGATGACTTTTTCAGAGAAGCCGACAAGGCGCTGTATACGGCAAAAAAATCAGGCAAGAACCGTGTCGTTATGTCGCATATATAATAATACATTGAATTATAACAAAGAGGAGGACTCAGAAAGGTCCTCCTCTTTGTTTTATCAGATATTTATTCTACCGAGATTATATAATAGTACACAGGCTGTCCGCCGTTTATCAGCATAACTTCAACATGACCGAACTTAGCCTTCATTATGTTCGCAAGCTCCTCCGCCTTTTCATCGGATACATCGGAACCGTAAATAAGCGTTACATATGCGGAATCGCCCTTCAGCATACGCTTTGTCAGCTTATATGCCGCCTTTGATACGTCCTTTTCGATGAATGCAAGCTTGTTGTTGTCAAGAGCAAGTATCTCGCCCTTCTTGATGTTGTGTCCCTCATAGAGAGAATCTCTTGCCGCAAATGTTACCTGACCTGTCGATACGGTATCGAGCGCCTTGGTCATAGCGAGCCTGTTGTCGGAAAATCCGCTTTCGGGGTCATAGGACATCATCGCCGTTATTCCCTGCGGGATAGTCCTTGTCGGGATAACGCATACCTTTCTTTCGGAAAGCTTTGCAGCCTGCTCAGATGCCATTATGATATTCTTGTTGTTCGGCAGAACGAAAACCGTTTCTGCGGGAGTGCTGTAAACAGCTCTCAGGATATCCTCAGTGGAGGGATTCATTGTCTGTCCGCCCCTTACAACGCAGTCAGCGCCGAGGTTTTTGAAAAGCTCCTCTATGCCCTTGCCCGATGCAACAGCAACAAATCCGAACGGCTTTTCAGCGGGAACGGGCTTAATATCCGCAGCCTGTGCGGACTGCGCTTCCTTCGCCTTTGTTTCATGCTGATGGCGCATATTGTCTATCTTCAGATTAACGAGCGAACCGAATTTCAGTCCCTCTTCGATAGCATTTCCGGGATGATCGGAATGAACATGAACCTTGATTATATCCTCATCGTCAACGACAACAACGCAGTCGCCGATAGTTTCAAGATACGCCCTGAGTGCGGACGCATCACGGCAGCCGGCAGCCTTGTTTACGATAAATTCAGTGCAGTATTTGAATGTGATCTCCTCATCTGTTTCCTTTGCGGCAGCAGATGTCACAACAGCGGTCTTGGGAGCGGAAACATCAACGGGAACGACAGCCTCGCCGCCGCTGAATACATTGCGCATAGCGTCCCAGATAAGGGTAAGACCCTTTCCGCCTGCATCGACCACGCCTGCTTTTTTGAGGACGGGCAGCATGTCGGGAGTCTGCGCAAGAGTTTCCTCAGCAGCCTTGCATACATCGTCCCAGAGCATTACGGGATCGTTTACGAACCTTGCGGAATCCTTAGCCTTCTCCGCAGCAACTCTTGCGACGGTCAGTATCGTACCCTCGGTAGGGTTCATTACCGACTTGTACGCAGCCTTAACGCCCAGCTCGAGAGCGTTCACGATATCCTCGCAGCCGATCTCGTCCTTATCGGCAATGCCCTTGGAAAATCCCCTGAAAAGGAGGGAAAGGATAACGCCCGAGTTTCCTCTTGCGCCTCTGAGCATTGCGGAAGCAGCGGTCTTTGCGATCTGGCATGCGGGCAGATCGTCATCGCAGAGCTGAAGCTCTTTGAGAGCGTTGCTCATAGTCATGGACATATTCGTTCCCGTATCGCCGTCGGGAACGGGGTAAACGTTCAGTTCGTCCACTTCTTTTTTCATATTGGAGATGGTCACAGCTGCGGAAATATAAGCATATTTGAGAGTCTTGCCATTTATCACCGATAACAGTCCTTTCTATGTGGATAATGCCGTCAGGATCTTATGTCCTCGACATAAACATTGACCTTTGATACGGGCAGTCCCGTGCTTTCCTCTACGGTATAGCGTATTTTGTGGGCGAGGCTGTCGGCAGCAGCGGAAATATTTGTGCCGAGCATAACGGATATATGAAGACCGATTTCCAGCTTTCCGTCCTTTTCCCTGAGAGAAACGCCCTCCGATTCTGATTTTGATCTGTTGAGGCGGCTGAGAAAATCGTTATAAAATCCGCAGGGATTCATATCGGCAACGCCGAAGCATCTTGCCGCAGTATGACCGATAAGGTTTTTGAGATACCGCTGAGAGATGATTATCTTACCGAGATGGGTTTCAGTTTCAGCCATAAGCGAACAGCCTCCTTCAAATTCAGTCACAACGACCCATTTAACCTATTATAACACATTATTCCGCCGATTTCAATAGCTATTCGTTTTCTTTTTTGGATATTTTCCCTTTCAGGCATGCACAGCAAAGCAAAACACCGTCACTTTAAAAAGAACCGCCGCCCAAGCTCCCCACGGCGACAGAATGCGTCGGACATCAGGCGGACTAATACTAATCTAAAAACCCATTGAATTATGGTTTTTATTATAAACGTAAAAAAGCGGGTACACGCCACGAGTACCCGCAGATTTTATATTTTTTTGGTTTTTACCGTCACAATATCCGAAGTGAGCATTGTTGTTTCTTTTCCGTCAATGACCGCCGTCACGATAAATTTGTATTCGGTATCGGGCGAGAGATTTATGATCTTCACAGCCGTTTTCTTTACCTCGCCTATCTTTATCGCCTTTCCATCGGCATATTTATAGATATTATACTTTTCTGCACCCATATCCTGCCAATCAAGCCTGATAAAATCCTTGCCAGCCGATGCCGAAACTATCGGCTTATCCGATGTAATGTCCTCATTCATCGACTTGGCTCTTGGCGACAGAACACCGTTTTTCATGTATCTCACAAAATAGTCAGTTCCGCTTTGATGCTTGGTTTCAAATGATGTTTTCCTGATTTTTGCTATTTCGGATATTTTGCCGTCCTTTATCGCATAAATAACGTATCTATCGGCAGTTTCGACCTTATCCCACGAAATGACCGCAATTCCGTCCTTTATCTCAACATTGAATTTCAGCTCGGGGAATTCGGTGTATATCACCTGAGATGCATTGTCCGAAGACACCGTATTTGTCGGGAAATTCGCAGTTATCGGCGGGATAGCTTCACTTCTGAGTATCTCACCGCATAAGGTGCATCTGAACACCCTCGAACCCGCAGATGTGAATGTCGGCATCGTGATAACATCAGCCATTCCCTCGATATGCTTATGCTCAGCCTTGATCTTGCGTTCACGGCTCATCTCAGCATTGCAGACAGCGCAGTAAACGACCTCATCATAAGTCCCGTCAGCCGCTTCATTCTCGATAACAGGCTTTCCCGCAGTATGCTCGGACGGTTCGATAGCCTTTGTTTCCCTGCTCATCTCCTTGCCGCAGACGGAACAATATACGACTTCATCGTAAGAACCGCCCTCGGTACAGCTTGCAAATGTCCTGTTTTCGGTCACGGGATCGCCGTTTTTATGTCCCGTGGGAGCGATATATGTTCCGCATACCGAGCAGTTTGCGCCCTCGCAGGTCGGGTTGGTGTTTGCGCTGTGGCCGCATTGCTCATGATCGTCATTGCTTTTTTCTATCAAAACATACTTGTTTGATGTATAAACACTGTTATCGGGATTGATCTTAGTCACAGTGCTTGATTCGGATTCGCCGTAAGTTACTTTTGGGATATATCCTGCGTCAAATGTCGGCGCATAGTCGAATGCATATGCACCATTAACGAATGCGTATGCAGTGACAGAACCGCCGCAGATAACAATTTTTCCGCTTGCTCCGACACCTATTGCCGGTATTGACATTGACGGTGTATTTGCGAATGAATCGGCGTAGATTTTTCCGCCGTATACATAAATCTCGCTTCCTTCTCCGCCTATCACTTCGCTGTTACCGCTGATAGCATTCAGGTCGCCGCCGAATAACTTGATAACAGCTTTGCTTCCGCCTACCGCTGCTCCGTTTGCTGAACGCTCGGCAGTGATAATTCCGCCGTGAATGTTCAGGTTTCCGCAGTCTTTATCATATGCGCCTATTGCGGTATATGACTTAGGAACAATATGAAGCTTGCCTGTTTCCTTGCTCTGTCCGTATATATTCAGTGTATTTCCGCTTGTCAGATGTATGCTGTCGGCGACATTAAGCGCACAGCCGTCTGTCAGAATAAGGTTTACATTTCCGCTTATTTCGATTTGATTAAGTACTATCACATTGCCCTCGACCGCATACCAGCCGTCGCTGAGAGCTGTCGGGAAATTGGTGTTGTTAAGCGTTGTGCAGTTCTGAGTTTCAATGCTGCTGACAACGCTGCTGCCGTTCCAGCTGCGGCTGCAATACTGATAATCAGCCGTAAGATCAGCTTTTTCTATTGAAACATACTTGTTTGATGTATAAACACTGTTATCGGGATTGACCTTAGTCACAGTGCTTTTATCGGATTCGCCGTAAGATACTTTTGGGATATAATTTGTGCCATAGGTCGGAGCATGGTCAAAGGCTGCCACGTTATCTATTCTGGAGTATGCGCTGACAGAACCGCCCGAAATAAAGGTTTGTCCGCTGTTCCCCATTGTTCCGCTTGTGGTGCGTCCTCCGCCTATTGCTGTGAAGCTTGATGATTTGGCTGATACCTTTCCGCCGTATACAGTGAGGTCGCTGCCGGTTCCCCCTGTTCCGCTTGTGGAGAATCCTCCGCCGATCGCTGTCTCTGAATCCGAAATGGCATTCACCATACCGCCGTAAACATTGACCGTACCGCCGTTTCCTCCTGTTCCGTCTGTGGAGCCTCCTCCGCCTATTGCTGTTCCTTGTGATTCGGCACTTACCTGACCGCCGTAAACATTCAATGTTCCGCAGCTTTCTTCATCTTCTCCGCCTATTGCGGTTTTATTGCCGGATTCTGCATTAAGCTTGCCCGTTCCGCCGCTCTGTCCGTAGATGCTCAGCGTGCTGCTTTCGGGGAGATTTATTCCCTTTTTGGCATTAAGCGTGAAGCCGTCAGTCAGTATAAGCTGCACATCTCCGCTTATTTTGATGCGGTCGGTTATCGTGACATCTTCGCCGAGAGCGTACCAACCGCCTGTAAGCTCGGACGGCTTATAATCATCGCCCAGCATTAAGCATTTTGCGGTATCATTGCCCTGAACTATCTTCTGACCGTCCCAGGTGTTGGTGATGTAATCGACATTAGCATATGCATTGGGTGCATTTTTTATCGAAATATACTTGTTTGATGTATAAACACTGTCTGCGGGATTGACCGCAGATGTGGTGCTTGTACCGTATTCGCCGTAAGTTACTTTTGGTATATAGCCTGCACCGAATGTCGGAACATGGTCGAAAGCAGCTTTTCCGGAGTATGCTCTGACAGAACCGCCCGAAATAACGGTTTGTCCGCTGCCTCCCGATACTCCGTTTGCGTTTACTCCTCCGCCTATTGCTGCCACGCCATATGATTCGGCAATGACCTCTCCGCCGTAAATCTCGACTATACCGCCGTCTCCACCTGTTCCGTCTGTGGAGCATCCTCCGCCTATTGCTGCCCCTGAATCTGATGCGGCACTCACATCTCCGCCGTAAACATTCAATGTTCCGCAGTTATATCCGGAATCTCCGCCTATTGCGGTTCCGTCGGAGGTATAGATTGCATTAAGTTTGCCCGTTCCGCCGCCCTGTCCGTAAATATTGAGCGTGTTTCCTTCGGGAAGATTTATTCCCTGTGTGGCATCAAGTTTGCAGCCGTCAGTCAGTATAAGATTCACTTCTCCGCTTATTTTGATGCGGTCGGATACTGTCACATCACCCTTGACTGCGTACCAGCCGTCGCTGAGAGCTGTCGGGAAATAGCTGTCGTCAAGCGTTGTGCAGGCTGCGGTTTTAAGGCTGCCGACAGACTCCGAGCCGTTCCAGGCATATTCGTAATACTCATAATCAGCCGTAATATTGGCTTTTTCTATTGAAACATATTTGTTTGATGTATATACACTGCTGTCGGTCGGGGACGTTGCATTTTTAGCACTTTCGGCACTGCCGCCGTATTTTACTGTCGGGATATATCCGGTTCCGAAAGCTGGCACCGAGTATATAGCTTTATCATTATAACTGAACGCAGTGACACTGCCGCCGTATATATTGAGCTTTGTTGTGATGATCGCTTGGACGGCTTTTGCGTCAATGCTTCCGCCGTATACATATACAGCTCCGTCTCCTATTGCGATGCCGGCGCCGTTGCCTATAAGATCGTTATAATACTTTGAATTGTAATCGATTTTGATATTTCCGCCGAATAATTTAAGCGTGCCGCATTTTTGTCCCAGATCGCCGCCTATAAATGCGTCGCCGTCAATGTCGGTCAAAGAGCTTTTTATAGTTCCTGTTCCGTTCTCCTGACCGTATATCTCCAGAGTGCAGCCTTCGGGGAGTTCTATGCCGCAGTTTGCGTTGAGCGTGCTTCCGTCAGTCAGTATTATGCATGCGTTTTGACTTATGACAGGTCTGTAATTGAGGTCAACATTTCCGTCAACATAATACCAGCCCGAAAGAGCTGACGGCTGACTGAAGCTGCTGATAGATCTAACTGCCGGTGCCGAGGTCGGAGTATCCGTTACGCCTGTGTCATCGGCATATTCCCTTTTGATGTAATCAACAGATTTCTTTCCCTTTTCTATGCTGACATAATGCCTTGATATCAGATCATCATCAATAGGTTTGGTTGTGCTTGGTGAATAGCTGCTTTTGCTGTCTCCGTAACTTACTATTATATCGTCACTGTTATTTACTGTCGGAACCTTACTGAAAGCCACGTCGTTGGAGGAATATCCCGAAACAGAGCCGTTTTTGCCGACAGTGAATGTTCCGTTAACGTAGATCGCAGGTGAATAGATGCTTTCCGCTTCGACCGTACCGCCGTTTACGGCAAGATTTGTGCAGACGATACCATTGCCCATGGCTGAAACCTTTCCTGCATTAACAGTCAGGCTGCTGACATTAAATTCACAGGGCGATATAACATTTGCGCCGTGCAGATTTACATTGCAGTCGTTATTAAAAATATTAAATTGACCTGTTATAAGCGTGCCTGCGCCGTATATGTTCAGCGTTGCATCTTGTTCAATCGTTATATACTGCTTGACTTCAAAAACAGAACCGACAGGCAGTATAAGGTTTACATTGCCTTTGATCGTAAGCTGCTCGCTCGGCGTATATGAAGTTGAATTAAAATAAGTATTGTCCTCAAGCACATCCAGGTCGGTGCAATTTAAATATTCACTCTCCTGAAGTGTTTTTTCCGTGTAGCTTCCGTCAGCCGCATATTCACGGTATGTGATAGAGAGGGCTGCTTCCGCCGTTATCGGGGGCGGCATAAGACAGAATATCATCACCATTGCCGTGATGATGCTTAACAATTTTTTCATACATTTCTTCCTTTCTCACCTGTTTTTTATTAATATATATTTATATACAGTATACATTTAAATATTATATTTGTCAAGCAAAAATCACAATAAAATAACATATATTCATAAAAAAACAGCCACCTTTCAAAGATGGCTGTTAAATATTTTAAAAAAATCATCAGTTCAGTCCGTTTTCACCGCATTCAAACATTCGCAGGACGGTTTTCAGCAGCTGCGGATGCCGTTCAAGCGTCGGATCCTCCTTTGCGACCTTCATCGCCGCCTGACGGCAAGCCGCAAGGAACACAGTGTCCGACGACATTTCGGGGAATTTCATCGGCGGAAGACCGTGCTGCCTGTCGCCGAAAAAGTCGCCCGAGCCTCTGAGCTTCAGATCCTCCTCGGCTATCTTAAAGCCGTCCGTTGTGGACGAGATTATCTTCAGACGCTCCCGTGTTTCCTCGTTGGGATCGTCTGCGATCAGAATGCAGTAGCTTTTGTACTGTCCCCTGCCGACACGTCCCCTCAGCTGATGGAGCTGCGAAAGTCCGAAGCGGTCGGCATTCTCGATGACCATTATCGTTGAATTCGGCACATCTACGCCGACTTCAACGACCGTTGTTGACACGAGCAGCGATATATCGCCGTTTTTGAAGGCTGACATAACGCTCTCTTTTTCGGCGGCGGACATTTTTCCGTGCAGAAGCCCGACTTTATATCCCGAAAATATGCCCTCGGAGAGCTTTTCGGCATATTCCTTTGCGGCGATAAGTCCGCTGTCCCCGTCCTCGGAGGATATCAGCGGACAGACTATGTAGCCCTGCCTGCCGCTGTCAAGCTCCTTTTTGACGAAATTGTACGCACGCGCACGCAGCTTTCCCGTGACCGCAAACGTATCGACGGGCTGTCTGCCCTTGGGAAGCTCATTGAGTATCGAGATGTCGAGATCGCCGTAGATCATGAGCGCCAGCGTCCTCGGGATAGGCGTTGCGGACATGACGAGCTTGTGCGGGTTCTGTCCCTTATCCGCAAGCATCGCACGCTGATTAACGCCGAAGCGGTGCTGTTCATCGGTTATGACGAGGGCGAGCGACTGAAATTCCGTAGCCCTTGCGATCAGAGCATGAGTGCCTGCTATTACCTGTATATCGCCGTTTTTCAGTGCCTTTCGGACAGCGTTTTTCTCCTTGACGGTCAGCGAGCCTGTCAGGAGTGCGGTTTTTATCCCCATCGGTTCGAGGATAGCGGAAAGCGTGTGGTAATGCTGAACGGCTAATATCTCGGTCGGAGCCATAAGTGCCGCCTGCAAGCCGTTTTTCGCACAGAAATAGCAAGCCGCCGCCGCAACAGCGGTCTTTCCCGAGCCGACATCGCCCTGAACGAGCCTGTTCATCGGATACGGTCGGCGCATATCCCCGCATATCTCGGAGATCGCCCTTTTCTGGGCATTCGTAAGCTCAAACGGCAGCGCATTTTCGTATTCGGACATAGGCACATCGCCCATTTTAAAGCTGTTTTCCGTGCGGCTTTTCTCCTTTATATAGGACATTCCGAGGCTCAGCAGGAAAAATTCATCGAAAGCAAGCCGCTTTTTTGAGAGCATCACAGCCCTGTCGTCAACGGGAAAATGGATATTTTCGACCGCATACCGCCGTGCGCAGAGGGTGTTTTCGAGCAGGATATCCCTCGGCATGAAGTCGGAGATGCCGTCCCCGACCGCCCTTATCGCCTCACGGACGTTGGTTATGACCATCGCATTGGTAAGCCCCTCGGTCAGGTGGTAAAGCGGGAGGATACGGCTTTCTGCATCGCCCCTTATGACCTGCGGGGAGTTCATCTCCTTGCGGGTAAATCCGCCTATGACCTTGCCGTACAGCAGGAAATTTCCCTCGCCCTCGAACACCTTTGCAGCGTATGGGTTGTTGTAGATGACAACTGTCAGGTCGTCCGAACCGTCGGTCACGACTATCTTGAAAACCGTCAGACCCTTTCTTATCCTTGCGGGCGGGATAATTCTTTTCACGGTGCAGTCGATAACGGCAAATTCGTTCACGGGTGCTTCGGCGATCGGTGTGGCAGATGTAAAGTCGATGTATCCCCTCGGAAACCTGTCCAGCAGATCGCCGACTGTTTCAATGCCGATTTTCTTATACAGCTTCGCACGTTTTTCCGCCACGCCTTTCAGCTCGGTAACGGGTGATGAAACGGTCATGCCGCACCTCCTTATTTGAAAATATATCCATAATAATTGCAATAATATTATGATATGCAATGTTCCGTTTAAATCGGAATAATAAAAATATCCCCGACAGAGCGTGCTGCCGGGGATATCACAGATCATTCAGTCATCAGGATTTGCAAGGTCATATGAAACAAATCCGTGCATAAGAGCACCCAGTCCCAGACAGCTTGCATGACCCGATACGGCAGCATCGGGAATGATAACGCCGTATCCCACGCAGATGCACGCCGCAATGATGCCGATAACGAACATCACCTTTGCGATCATCTTCTGATGTTTCCCGTGGAACACTCCGGGTACTGAGTATCCTTTGAGGAGTGCTGCCAGACCTCTGCGCCTGCCGGCATATTGGGAGGACTGCCATTTTACGAAGCCGAGGCAGACGAGATATCCCAGAAAACCGCTGGCAGCGCATTCAAGAAAGTATGTCATATGATCGTCACATCTCCGATAAAGGGCAGAGTTTTCGCTTTCAGTCTGAGCGCATTGACGATCTGAACTATCATAGTGACAGTGAGAAGAAGATTTATTATGCCGAATATCCAGCCTGTGAGGAAGTTAAGGAAAGCGATCTTTGTGACAAAGCCTGAGATAATGTTGAGAATAACGCCGAGGATCAGAAGCATAAGCCCCTGATTAGCGTAGAAATTGACGTATTTTGAGTTCGTTACGAGGAATTTCAGCCAGAAAAGCGCCGGAATAACGGAAAGTGCCGCCATAATTTTGTTGCTGCTCATATCATCGTAGCTGTATTCAAATGTTTTATCTTCCTGAAGTTTCATAACCATTGCCCCTTTCGTGAATGGATTTAAATGGGATTTGTATTGCGTATATATATCAGATAGCTCTTACTCTGATAACACCGTCGATGCCCTCGATCTTGTGAACGATAGAGTAGGAAACATCGCCCTGAGCGTCAATGATAGTGTAAGCGTAGTCCTTCTTGGACTTGTTGAGCATATTCTCGATATTGATGCCCGCATCTCCGAAAACGGTTGTGAGCTGGGAGATGATAGCAGGGATATTCTTGTGGATAATGCAGACCTTAGTGCCTGTTGCGGTCATTTCAGCGTTAGGCAGGTTTACAGAATTTCTGATGTTTCCGTTCTCGATATAGTCGATAAGCTCGGAAGCAGCCATCTTAGCGCAGTTGTCCTCGGATTCGGGGGTAGATGCGCCGAGGTGGGGAGTGGGGATAACATTCTTAACGCCGAGGATATCATCAGCGGGGAAATCGACCGCATAAGCAGCTACCTTGCCGCTTTCGAGAGCCTTGGTGATGTCAGCGTTGTTGACAAGCTCGCCTCTTGCGTAGTTCAGGATCCTTACTCCGTCCTTCATCTGAGCGATAGTTTCCTCACGGATAGTATCCTTTGTATCAGCATTGTAAGGAACGTGGATAGTGATATAATCGGAAACAGCATACAGATCCTTCAGGTCAGTAACGACCTTAACGGAAGGAGAAAGGCTCAGTGCAGCGTTTACGGAAAGGAAGGGGTCATATCCCACAACGTCCATTCCGAGGGAAACAGCAGCATTTGCAACGAGTGCGCCGATAGCACCGAGACCGATAATGCCGAGGGTTTTGCCGCCGATCTCAGGGCCTACGAACTGTGACTTGCCCTTTTCGACCATCTTGCCGACCTCAGCGCCGTTTCCTTTGAGGGATTCAGCCCACTTAACGCCGTCAGTGATCTTTCTGGAGGTCAGGAGCAGTCCGCAGAGAACAAGCTCCTTAACAGCGTTAGCGTTTGCGCCGGGGGTGTTGAATACGCAGATGCCTGCTTCGGAGCATCTGTCGATCGGGATATTGTTGACACCTGCGCCGGCTCTTGCAACAGCGATCAGCTTGTCGCCGAACTGCATATCATGCATAGCGGCGGAGCGTACCATGATAGCATCGGGGTTCTCGCAGGTATCGGAAACAGCGTACTTTGCGGTATCGAACTTATCTGTTCCGCAAGCGGAGATCTTATTCAGAGTCTGAATATTTATCATCGGTATATACCTCCAAAAAGCAAATTACTTGTTCTCAGCTTCAAACTTCTTCATGAATTCAACAAGCTTCTCGCAGCCCTCAACAGGCATAGCATTATAAACGGAAGCTCTCATGCCGCCGACGGAACGGTGACCTTTAAGGTTGATAAATCCTGCCTTCTTAGCCTCAGCAACGAACTTTGCATCAAGCTCGTCATTTCCTGTAACGAAGGGGATATTCATGAGCGAACGATCCTTGCCCTGAACGGTAGCTCTGAACATGGAAGAGCTGTCGAGGAAGTCATAGATAAGACCTGCCTTCTTCTCGTTATGGATCTTCATAGCCTCAAGACCGCCCATCTGCTTTATCCACTCGAGAACGAGCTTCAGGATATAGATAGAATAAGTAGGAGGAGTATTGTACATAGAACCGTTATCTGCATGGATCTGATAATTGAGCATAGTGGGGCAGATATCCATAGCATTGCCGATAAGGTCCTCACGGATAATAACGACAGTCAGACCTGCGGGACCCATATTTTTCTGTGCGCCTGCATAGATCATGCCATACTTGGAAACATCAACAGGTTCGGAGAGGATGCAGGAAGAGAGGTCAGCAACGAGGGGAACATTGCCTGTATCGGGCAGCTCGGTGTAACGTGTTCCGTAGATAGTATTATTCTGGCAGATATGGAAATAATCAGCCTCGGGATCGAACTTAGACTTATCGAGTTCGGGGATATAGGAGAAAGTTTTATCCTTAGAGGAAGCGATGACATTAGCCTTGCCGTATCTGGAAGCTTCCTGATAAGCCTTATTAGCCCACTGACCTGTGATAACGAAATCCGCCTTATTATTTTTGTTCATGAGGTTGAGGGGGATCATAGCGAACTGAGTGGAAGCGCCGCCCTGGAGGAAGAGGACCTTATAGTTATCGGGGATAGCCATAATTTCTCTGAGCATGGATTCGGTTTCCTTGATGATAGCATCGTACTCTTTGGAACGGTGGGACATTTCCATAACGGATTCGCCTGTGCCGTTATAATCGAGCATTTCGTCTGCTGCTTTTTTAAGCACATATTCCGGGAGCATAGCCGGGCCTGCGCTGAAGTTATATACTCTTGACATTGAAAAGACCTCCAAAAAAAGTTGATATGTATACACATACTATTATATGACATTAAGTTCACTTTGTCAAGGGGCGGCGTCCGCCCTGTTTTTCCGCGATACGAAATCCCGAGCGTGGTCGGATTTGGGCTAGCCGTCGCCTTACTATTGTTTAGGGATATGGTTATGCGTCCGCGCAAAGGGGACTTTGCGTTTTTGTTTGTG
>USNJ01000039.1 GCA_900556055.1 uncultured Ruminococcus sp. | reverse complement strand
CTTGCGGAGTTTCGCCCTTGCGAGGGCGACCAGCCCTTGCCAAAGCCCAAGGGCTGGACCCCAACGCTTTTTAGTTTTGGTGCGGGTCTGCGGGTGCTGTTCACCTGAATATAAAAAGCAAAAAAGGCTGCCTTTGCATTGCATCGGCAGCCCTCTTTTTATATTATCAGATAGTTTTCAGAACTACGTTCTTCGTTTTCAGTACCTCTATGATCCTGTCTGCGATCTCCATTACCTCGTCCTTGGTAAGCGTTCTCTCAGGATGTACAAATCCCAGGCGGACTGTTATCGTCTTGCCAACTGTCGGGTCAACATACACACCCGTTACGTTCACGCTCTTGATAAGCTCGGAATTTACTTCCTCGATAGCTTCCCTGATCGGCTCGTATTTGTCGCTGATAAATGTCAGGTCAACGTCAATTGCGGGGAATTTGGAAGTTTCCTCGTACTTGATTCCCGCATTCTCAACAGCTGTCAGTGCATCAATATCGATCTCGGCAAATACTGCTGCCGCCTTCTTGTCGATCTTCTTCATAACATCGGGATATACAAGACCTATGCGTCCTATCTCCCTGCCGCCGCAGAATATTGCGTTGTAATTCTTCGGGTGGATATAATCATGGTCAGGCTTGACTGCCTTGTAGGAAAGCGGCTTGTGCTTGATATCATCGACTGTTACGGACAGCATATCGGTCATGCTGAAATACAGTTCTTCGGTAAGCTTTGTCTTTGAGAAAAGTGTGATGCCAAGCTTCTTCTGCTCTCTGCACATATTGTTCTCATCAACGCCGTCAACTACTCTGCCTATCTCGAATATGCCGAAATCAGGCGCATAGGACGAGTTCAGACGTACCTGGCAAAGCTGTGTCGGTATCATCGAACGGCGGATAGTTTCGATATTCGGGTTAGTTGCATTCAGGAGCCTGATGTTCTTCTCAACGGGAATTCCCAGCTTCTTGTATTCATCTGCATATGCCCATACATAGGAATGTACCTCGTGCAGTGAATATCTCTTTACGAGGATATCCTTCACCTGCTCCTCGACATTCTTTTCCTCGAATGTTCTTACGGGATAAAGCGGTGCGCATGCTGTGTTCAGCGCAAAATTGTCATAGCCGTAGATACGTGTGATCTCCTCGATGATGTCAGCCTTCATGGTAACGTCCTTTGTCGCTCTCCATGACGGAACATCTACTGTGAAATCATTGCCGTCAAGCTTAACGCCGAAGCCGAGTGCTGTCAGAGTATTGACTATTGTATCGTTGGATATCTCAATGCCCGTGTAGCGGTCAACGAAAGCCTTGTCGAAGTTCAGCGTGATCTTGTCGAAGTGAGATGCATATTCATCTGTGAGCGCAGAAACTACCCTTACTCCGCTGTCGTAATCTGTCAGGAGCTTTACGAAACGTGCAGAAGCAACGGCTGTCATCTCGGGGTCGAGGCTCTTTTCATAGCGCATGGACGCATCTGTTCTGTGGTTCAGTCTTACTGTGGATTTTCTTACGGACGCAGCATCGAAGTTTGCGGATTCCAGAGTCAGAGTTGTTGTGGAATCTGTGATCTCCGAGTCAAGACCGCCCATAATTCCCGCAATGGCAACAGGTGTGTCGCCGCTGCATATCATCAGCGTATTCTCGTCGATATGACGTGTGACATTATCGAGAGTAACGAAATCGAAAGGCTTGTCAAAACGTCTGATCCTGATCTTATCGACCTTTTCGGAATCGAATGCGTGCATAGGCTGTCCCATTTCAAGCATGAGATAGTTTGTGAGGTCAGCGAGGAAGTTGATGGCTCTCATTCCGCAGTAGAAAAGTCTGATGCGCATATTTGCGGGGCTGATCCTGCGGGAGATATTCTCAAAGCGTATGCCCGTGTATCTCTTGCAAAGGGGATCTTCGATCTTGATATCAAGCTTCGGGAGATCGTTGTAAACGGAAAGATCCGCAGTTTCAAGGGGCTTCAGCGGTCTGCCTGTAAGGGTTGCGATCTCACGGGCGATGCCGTAGTGTCCCCAGAGGTCGGGGCGGTTTGTCAGGGACTTGTTATCTACCTCGAAGATGATATCATCTATCTGATAGAGAGCCTTGAGGTCTGTTCCGAGCGGAACGTCCTCTGTGATGTCCATGATTCCCGAGTTATCGTCGCTCATGCCGAGTTCCTTTTCGGAGCAGCACATTCCGTAGGAGGTGAAGCCCGCAAGATCTCTCGGAGCGATCTCGATATCGCCGATGTGTGCGCCTATCTTTGCGAATGCCGTTTTCATGCCGACACGTACGTTAGGTGCGCCGCAGACAACATCTGTCAGCTTTCCGTCACCCGCATCGACCTTGAGAAGATGGAGCTTCTTGGAGTCGGGGTGATTTTCAACGGATTTGATCTCAGCAACAACAATGCCGTTCACATCGCTGCCCTTATAGAATATTTCATTCTCAACCTCAGCAGTCGAAAGGGAAAATTTGTGGATAAGCTCGTCTGTATCAATACCTTCAAGGTCAACGAAATCCTTGATCCAGTTTATAGAAATAAGCATTCTGAAACCTCCTTACTTATCGTCCGTGAACTGCGAAAGATTTACGAGATTTGCGCCGTTCAGGTCACGGATATCCTTAACGCCGTACTTCATCATAGCAAGTCTTGTCAGACCGAGACCGAATGCGAAGCCTGTGTATTCATCGGGATCAATGCCGCCCTCACGCAGAACGTTCGGGTGGATCATTCCGCAGGGGCAAAGCTCCAGCCAGCCGCTGTGCTTGCAGGACGGACAGCCCTCACCGCCGCAGATAAGGCAGTTGATATCCAGCTCAAAGCCCGGTTCAACGAACGGGAAGAAGCCGGGGCGGAGCCTTACCTTGATATCACGCTCAAACACCTCGGAGAGCATTGTTTTCATGAAGAAAATGAGGTTTGAGATGGAAATGTTCTTATCGACCATAACGCCTTCCATCTGGAAGAATGTGTTCTCGTGGCAGGCATCTGTGGATTCGTTTCTGAAGCAGCGTCCGGGGAATATAGCCTTTATGGGCTTGCCCTCGTTCACAAGAGCGTCCCTGTATTTCCTGTAGATAGCGTTCTGAGCTGCGGAGGTCTGGGATTTCAGCAGCTGACCGTTTTCGAGATAATATGTGTCCTGCATATCTCTTGCGGGGTGGAATTTCGGGATATTGAGCGACTCAAAGCACTCATAATCTGTTACGACCTCGCTGTAATCCTCAACTGTAAATCCCATGGAACGGAAGATATTCTCGCACTTTCTCTGAACGAGGGTTATCGGGTGATACGAACCCCTGTCGAGATCTGCGGGCATAGCTACATCAAAATCGGGCATCGCATTGATCTCACGCTCTACCTCAAGCTTATGAAGCTCAGCCAGCTTTTCAGAGATCTTCTCCGATGCATATACCTTTAATTCATTTACGGACTGTCCGAAAGCCTTCTTTTCCTCTGCGGACACGCTGCCCATCTGCTTTAAAAGACCTGTGATCGAACCGTTTTTGCCGAGGAATGAAACTCTTACGTCCTCAAGCTCTGCGGCTGCGGCAATTTCTGCGAGCTTATCCTCAAATTTCTGTTTCAGCTGCGAAATCTGTTCGTTCATTTTGAAACCTCCTTAAAAAATAAAAACTCCGCCTCATGTTCAATGAGACGGAGAAAATTCCGCGGTACCACTCATATTCGGAGATCGCTCTCCGCACTCTTTTCCGCATTATGCACGTGCGGCACGTCCTGCTTGATCTGTTGCTTTCGCAGGCTGCTCCGAATGCTGAAATTCAGCCATTTCCGTCCGTGTCGGATACTTTCAGCCGATGATATCCGCTCTCTTTGCACTTATCGGAAGCCTACTTACACATTCATCATAGCATACACCTATATCATAAACCATCTTGACAGATATATCAACGGTTATTTAATGACTTGGCTGTGAATGTATCATGAATTCGCAACCTTTTTCCGATACAGCCGAACGAAAAGCAGCACTGCAATGGCAGCTGAAAGCACCTCGGCTATGATAAACGTCAGCCAGACCGTCCACACTGCCGATGCGTCCTTTTTTGCCATATCCGCAAATATCAGTGCGAACGGGAACACGAACACGAGCTGTCTGCCGAGGGATATTATCAGCGACTCTATTCCGCCGTTCAGCGCCTGGAATATTCCCTGCATTGCGATGTTTATCCCCGCAAAAACGAAGCTTATCGTCACTATGCGCATAGCCTGACCGAAAAGCTGCGCCGTATCCCCCGAAAGTCCGAACATTTTCGTGAACGGCGATGCAAGCAGCTCGACCGCAGCCGTTCCGACAAGCATTATCACCGTCGTGAACAGCAGACCGTACTTTATTCCCTCCGTTATGCGCTGTTTGCTGCCCATTCCGTGGCTGAAGGACACTATCGGCGTTATTGCATCACGCAGACCGAATGCCGCAAACAGCACGAACTGCTGGACCTTGTAATACAGTCCGTAAGCCGTGACCGCAGATTCGCTTATCCGCCCTGAGATGGAAGATGAGTGCCAGCAGGAACGACACTATCTGACCTATGACCGTTGCATAAGCCGCACCCTTTACGCCCATTTCGGGAAATCCTAGCAGACCGTATATCATCACGGGGTCGAGGACGATGTTTGTCACTGCGCCCGCTATCTGCGCTATCGTTGAAAATCCCGCATGACCGCAGGCCTGAAGTATTTTCTCGAAAACGGAAAAGAAAACTATGCCGAACGAGAAAACGCAGCATATCCCGAGATATTCCGATGCCATTTCACGGATAAGCGGGTTTTCCGTCTGCGAATTTATGTAGAGATCCGTGCCGAATATCCCGAAAAGCAAGAACACGATGTAGATGACGATTCCCATAAACACGGCATTTCCCGCAGTCATGGACGCTTTTTCGTCATCGCCCATGCCGAGGCATTTCGAGAGCATGGCATTTACTCCCACACCCGTGCCTATGCCGGCAGCGACCATCAGCATCTGGAACGGGAACGCAAGCGTGAGGGCATTCAGCGCAAGCTCGCCGTTTGCGGGCATATTTGCGACAAACGCACTGTCCACGATGTTGTAGACCGCCTGCAAAACCATTGATATCACGATCGGCACGCCCATCGAAAGCATAAGCTGCCTGACGGGTGCAGATGCCATTTTATCCGTTTGTTTTGTATTTTTCATTATGACCACCCCCGGAAAAATAAAAAAAGTGCGGCTTCCGATCGGATTTACGCTTCGGAAGCCACACATCTTGATTTTATTTTATCATACCGCAAAGCATCTGTCAAAGGAAGTTTTCAACAAGATTTCCCGTGACAAACGGCGGTATTTTTATTATCCGGCAGAATTTGTGCAGAGCTTTATGATCTTGACGGGACAGGCTTCTGCGCATTTTCCGCAGCCTGTGCATTTGTCATAGTCGATAGCCGCAAGATTGTCCTCGACATGGATAGCGTCAGCTTCGCACTTTTTCGTGCATATCCTACAGCCTATGCAGCCTGCGGAGCATACCGCCTTTACCGCCTTGCCCATGTCGTGCGACGAACATTTCACGTCATATCTTGCGCCCATGTTTCTTATAACGATAAGACTGTTGGGGCAAGCCTTTGCGCAGAGTCCGCAGCCTATGCATTTTGCGGGATCAACGGAAGCAAGTCCGTCTGTGACGCTGACAGCATTTTCCTGACAGACCTTCACGCAGTCGCCCAGACCTATGCAGCCGTAGATGCACTCGCCCGAGCCGCCGTAAAAGCGTTTTGCCGCCTTACAGGACATATCTCCGCCGTAATCGTACTTGGGCTTTGTGACCTTGCAGTCGCCCGAGCAGCGTACAACGGCGATCTGCGGGACAACGTCCATAGCCGCCGTGCCCATGATCTCTGCGATCTTCTTTGCACATTCGTCGCCGCCTGCTTTGCAGAGGTTTGTCGCAACGCCGTTCACAACTACGGCATTTGCATAATCCGAACATCCGCTGAAGCCGCAGGCACCGCAGTTTGCCTGCGGAAGCACGTCATTGACAGCCGAAACTCTCTCGTCCGTTTTGACCTCAAACACCTTGGAAACGACCGTCAGCAGCACTCCTGCGAGAAGTCCCAGCCCCGCAAATATCAGCACGGGGAGGATATATGTTTCAAACATAGCGTTTCACTCCTTTTTTATGCGAACAGTCCTTCGACAAGTCCCGCAAATCCCATAAAGCTTACCGATACGATAGATGCAGCGATAAGCGTTGCGGGAACGCCCTTGAATGTCGCAGGAACGTCAGCCTTTTCCACTCTCGAACGAACTCCGCTGAATATCACCATAGCGAGCGTGAAGCCAAGACCTGCTCCGAGCGCATTTACGATGGATTTTCCAAAGGTATATCCGTTGTCGATATTCAGGATAGTAACGCCGAGAACAGCGCAGTTTGTCGTGATGAGCGCAAGGTAAACGCCGAGTGCCTTATAGAGCGACGGCATTTTCTTCTTCATTATGATCTCGAGCAGCTGAACGAAAAGTGCGATTATAAGTATGAATGCGATGGTTCTGAGGTACTCAAGTCCGAGCGGGACAAGCACCCATGTATAAACGGGGAATGTACATATCGTAGCGCAGACCATTACGAACGTTACCGCTGCGCCCATGCCGACGGAGCTGTCGAGCTTTTTGGATACGCCGAGGAACGGGCATATGCCCATGAATTTCGAGAGAACGAAGTTGTCTGTCAGCATTGCGCTGAGCAGGATTATAAGCATTGCTTTCATTTGTTATCGCAGCCTCCCTCCGCAGCCATGCCGCATGACTGAGCGTTCGGACATCCGCAGCAGCCGATCTTCTCGGGCGGCTTCTTATGTGCAATCTTGTTGACGAGAGCGATAACGCAGCCGAGTACGAAAAATCCGCCTGCGGGCATTATGAATATCGTCATAGGTGTGCCGAACGGTATTTTGAGTCCCATCCACGAGCCTGTTCCGAGTATCTCTCTGACAGAGCCCATTGTGAAAAGGGAGAGTGTGAAGCCGAGTCCCATTCCGAGTCCGTCGAGGATAGAGGGGATAAGCTTGTTCTTCGATGCGAAAGCCTCAGCACGTCCGAGGATTATGCAGTTTACGGTTATCAGCGAGAGGAAAAGTCCCAGGCTGTCGTAAAGTGCGGGCAGATAGCCCTTCATCAGAAATTCGATAAGCGTTACGAAGCTTGCGATAACAACGATAAAGCAGGGCAGGCGGACTGCCTTCGGGATAACGTTTTTGAGCAGCGATATCGCCGCATTTGAACAGACGAGAACGAAGGTCGTTGCAAGTCCCATGCCGAGTCCGTTTTCAGCCATCGTTGTGACGGCGAGCGTCGGACACATTCCGAGCAGCGTCACGAGCGTAGGATTTTCCTTGATAAGACCTTTGGTGAATTCATAGAGATTTCCCTTTTTCTCACTCATGCAAGTCCCTCTCCTTTCATGGAATCATACGCATTTACTGCGGCTGTTACGGCTGCCTTCATTCCCTTTGACGAGAATGTTGCGCCTGTGATAACGTGTGTTTCGAAATCGGGTGTGTTTATTCCCTTATATCCTGCGAGATAATCGGGGTCCTGCACCTTTGTGCCGAGTCCCGGAGTTTCGCCGATAGTCAGCACGGAAATGCCGCAGACAGCACCGCTGCTGTCGAAGCCGATAAGCAGGTGAAGTCCGCCCTTGGAATATCCGTCCGCTGTGACTTCAAATGACACATTGCCGTTTTCGTCGGCGATGACCGAGGTAACGCCGTCATAGGTCTTTACAGTGCCGTCGTCGTTCATCAGCATGGAAAATCCGTCGGCTGTTCCGTATATTTCGGATAATCCGCCCGAGAGCTTGTCCGTGATAACGCCTGTGGTATCAACATATGTCGCATTATAAGCGATAACGAGGAGTGCAACGGATATTGCGCATATAAGCGTCAGGACGAGAGGGGGCATTACTTTTTCTTTCATTTTGCTGCCTCCTTTTCGGGTAGCTTGCCGCCGAGGGGCTTTGTTTCCGTCAGCTTGTCGATATAAGGCGTGAGAATATTCATCAGCAGTATCGAGAAGGAAACGCCTTCGGGGTAATTTCCGTAGTTTCTGATAAGGAAGGTGATAAGTCCGCAGCCGATGCCGAAGATGACCTTGCCCTTGCCTGTAACGGGAGTGGTCGCATAATCGGTCGCCATGAAGAATGCACCGAGGATAAGACCGCCCGAAAGCACCTGATATCCGACATCTCCGCCCGTTATAAGGGTGAGGAGAGCGGCAGTGCCGATAAATGCGAGAGGCGCATGGAGCGAGATAGTCCTTGTCACAACGAGGTAAAGTCCGCCGATAAGGAGTGCGAGTGCGCTTGTTTCACCGAGGCAGCCGCCGACATTTCCGAGGAACAGGTCGAGGTATGACGCATCGCCCGAAACAAGGGGAGTTGCGCCCGTCACGACATCTGCGCCGTTTCTGTAATAGAACGGCAGGCACCATTCCGACATCTGCGAGGTGAAGGACAGCATGAGAACTATTCTTCCGACTATCGCAGGATTTGCGAAGTTCTGACCTATGCCGCCGAAAAGCTGCTTTACGACGACTATCGCCACAAACGAGCCTACAACGCCTATCAGCGGATTTATCGCTGCGGGGAGATTCATTCCGAGGAGAAGTCCCGTAACGACAGCCGAGAGGTCGGAGATCGTCTGCGTTCTTTTCATTATTTTTCTTGACAGATATTCAAATACAACGCAGGAAACCACGCAAACTATGAGGTTTACCGCAGCCATATATCCGAATATGATAACTCCCGCAATGCAGGCGGGCAGCAGACCGATAATGACGTTCAGCATTACCTTCTGCGTGCTGATATTGTCATGCACATGAGGAGACGGAGAAACTTTCAGTCCGTTCATTTTGCTTCAATCCTTTCACTTTTTTGCAGGTCTGGGCAGCAGTGCCTTTGCAAGCTGATTTTTCTCGGCAAGATGACGGTGTGCGGGACAGACGTATGTGCAGCAGCCGCAGTTCATGCAGAGTATTACCTTCAGACGCTGAAGCTCGCTGACATCTCTGCTGTCATAAGCCTGCTCGAGCAGTGTAGGCATGAGATTCAGCGGACAGGCTCTCACGCAGCGTCCGCAGCGTATGCAGGCGGTCGTGACGGGTTCTTTCACATTCACGAAAGCAAGCACTGCGTTGTTCGTCTTTGTGATGACCTGCTCCGTATCATAGAGTGCCATTCCCATCATAGGTCCGCCGTACAGCACCTTTTCGGGGTCTTTCGCTCCGCAGTATTCAAGCAGCTCGCTGACCTTTGTTCCGATGGGGACAAAATAATTTCCCTGATTTTTCGTGACAGCGTTTCCGTCGATAGTCAGACGCTTTGTAACGAGCGGCATTCCCGTGCGGAAATATCTCGAAAGGAAGCCCGCCGTCGATACGTTCATAACAACAACGCCCTGGTTTGACGGCAGTTCGCCCTCGGCAACTATCCTTCCCGTGCATGAATGGATAAGCACCTTTTCCGCACCCTGCGGATAGGACGACGGCAGCGTTACGACCTCAATGCCCTTATGCTTTGATGCAGCCTCGGTCATGAGCCTTATCGCTTCAGGCTTATTCTCCTCGATGCCTATCTTGCACATCGGGATATCGAGCTTGTCCATCACCGTCAGTATGCCGTTTATGACATCTTCGCCGTTCTCAACGAATTCACGGTAATCGGCGGTTATGTACGGCTCACACTCCGCTCCGTTTATAACGAGAGTGTCGATAGGTGTTTTCTTTGGGTCGAATGCGAATTTTACGTGTGTCGGGAAGCCTGCGCCTCCAAGACCCACGCAGCCGCTTGCCCTTACCGCCGCAAGGAATTCCTCCCTCGTGCCGATAACAGGCGGCTTTACCTCCTCGGATACCGTCTGCTCGCCGTCCGTGTCGATAACGACAGCCTTGCAGCGTGCGCCCGAGGGAAGAAGATAATCCGCTATATCAGCGACTGTGCCCGATGCGGGCGAATGTATGGGGGCAGCCATGAATGCGTCCGTATTGCCGATGACCTGACCGAGCTTCACCTCATCACCCTTTTTTACAGTCGGTGTGCATGGTGCGCCCATAGCCTGCGACATCAGGACCGTCAGACGCTTCGGCAGCGGGAACTGCTTTGTTTCCGCATTTTCCGTGTTTTTGTTGTGTCTGACGTGTATTCCGTTTAATCTGCTCAAGTTTAAACCTCCTCTTTGTGAGAAAAATTCCGTAATTTTCCGAGGATAACTCCTGTGAGATATCCCGTGACTGCGGAAAGCGGGAGCATGAGAAATGCATAATACATCACCCTGCCGCTGCCGATGATGACAGCAGCCGCCGCCAGCTGACCGCATATATGTGCAAGCGCCGCCGAAACAGATATTGTTTTCAGCGAAAGTCTTGTCTTTCCGATAAGCAGAGCCGTGACCGCAAAAGCAGCCGCTCCGCCGCAAAGTGACATTATCCCCGCCGTAACGCCCCTTGTCAGCATCACAAATCCCGAACGGAGCAGCGAAACAGCCGCACCGCTCTTAACGTCCATCATGAGAATGACCGCCGTTATGACGATATTCGCAAGGCCGAGCCTCAGCCCCGCAAACGGGAATGCCGCAGATATCACGCTGTCGAGCCATGAAAGCGTTATGCAGAGTGCCGAAAAAATGCCGAGATAAGCGGCTTTTTTGGCGGGGCTACTCGTTTGTATATTCCACATAAAGCACCGCCTTGTTCGGCAGACAGACCGCCGACTGTGCAGAAAAGCTTATAAAGCCCGTTTTCATGCAAATTTTATCGGGGCAGTCGGATTCGCTGACCTTTACTCTGCCGTTTTCGATGAGAAACTTCATGTTCGGCAGCTCGGGCGATGAAAATTCACCGTCCTTGGAGAGCGGCTGACGGAGTATCACCTTTCCCTCATGCTCAACGACAGCGAAACCGTTTTCCGCCTTGCCCGCATAGGTGTTGACGAAAACAACAGCCGCCGCAAGCGCAAAAACAGCGATAACAAAGGCACGTATCATCAGCTTTTCCCGTTTCGACAGATTATTCGAGAGCAGCATTTCCGTCACCTCCGTGCAAAGTGAAACCGTCCTTTTTGAGTGCGATATCGGCATCGCCGAAAGCGTATATCTCACGGTCTTCCGTTACCGCAATGAGCGAATATCCGCTGAAATTCTCCGCCAGCTTTTCGCTGTATACGGCGAGCTTTTCCGTTCCGCCCATGTAAATGAGCGTTGAAGCAAGGTCGCTGAATGCGCCGTTTCCGTCGCCGAACGGGAGATAAACCGTCACGGAAACAAGATCCGTATCAGCGGGATATCCCGTTTCCATGTCGAAAATATGGCTGTATTTCACGCCGTTTTCGGTGAAATAGCGTTCATATCCGCCCGCAGTTGAGATAAATCCGCCGTCAGCGGCAAAGGTACACAACTCTCCGCCTTCAAACGGATCGACTATCGCCGCCGTGAATGTGTCCCGACCGTACAAAAGCGAGGACGAGCCCGACGAAACCACCGCTTTCGTGACCTTTTCGCTGCGTGAAACTATGTCATATGCGGCATCGCAGGCAAAGCCCTTTGCGCCTGCACCGAAGTCGAGCTTAGCATCTCCCGCAAGCGAATTCACGCCGTTTTTCTCTATCTCATCTATCTGATAAACATGTCTGAGTGCCTCGGAAATTTCCTTTTCATCGGGGACCTTCGGGGAATCGGAAGTCACGTTCCAGAGCATGGTTATGCTTCCGCAGGCAGGTGTCAGCCCGTCGCCGAGAATGTCCCTTACACGCTTGTATCTGTCGGTCATGGCGATGATATTGCTGTCAGCGATATCGGCTTTGCCGCTGTTGAAGCTGTATATCTCGGAATTTTCGTTATATGGCGAGAAAACGTTATCAAGCTTCTCAAATGCCGAACGTATCTCCTCGGCACATTCCGAAGAAACGTCATGCGAGGACGATGTTATCTTAGCCGAAATGAATGTATCGAAAGCGAAAAAGCGCACTGTATCCGCAGAATTTCCGATTGAACACGCTGTCAGCATCAGGCAGACGGCGGCGGACAAAAAGCATCTTTTTTTCATTTTCGGCAATTCACCTCACTGTTTTATTGATTATACATTAATAAAGCGAAAAATTCAAGCAGATAGTGTTAACTGTCATGACGAAAAATAAAGCGAGGTTTCGTGTAAAACTACGAACCCCACCCCTTTGCGTATCTGATATTATAACACAAAAGCCTGTCAATGTCAAGTTCTGAAGGCAGACCGTTTTCGGAAAAGAAAGATCGGGCAGAAGCCGAAGCTCCTGTCCGATCGGAGATCACAATGTGACGGACACTGACGATGAGATATCGCCGCGTGTGATCGTATTTCCGTCCTTGTAGATGGGTGCGATCACGTACTTGTAGGTACCCTTTTTCAGATCCTTTATCGTGTATCCCAGCGTGGACGATGAACCGTTTGAGAGGGTAACGCAGCTTACGTAGCCCTTCTTTGCGCTGTCATAAACGTAGATCCTGTATCCGTATGCAGTGTCAGCCTTGTTCCATGTAAGCCTTATGCTGTCGGACGATGCCTTTGCGGCTGTCAGCGTGAGCTTGTCGGAAGCGGGCTTTGCCGATGCAGATGACGATGATGAAGATGACGGAGCGGATACGGAGGACTTGCCTGCGCTGTTCTTGACGATAGCCTTTGCGATGTCCTCAAACTTCCACTTGAGCGTCTTTCTGTCGATAAGTCCGTAGGTCTCGGAATTTCCCGTGAATGCGTTGTTGTCCCATCTCACGACAGTCATGCCCTTTGAACGTGCATAAGCGGCGATTGCGCCCTCTATTTCGGCACGCTTCTTGGTATCGGTCTTGATGATCGTTCCGAATTCGCCGATAACAACGGGTATGCCCTTTGCGGTGAACTTATTGTAAGCGGCATTGATAAGCGACTGATATTCCGAGGATTTTTCTGTGTAGATATGCACCGTTACCATAAGCTTATCCTTTGCGGTATCGGTCGGCATGGTAAAATACTTGTTTGTGATGCCGTCAGTCGATGTTGCATAGCCCGGGATCATGAGAAAACGGCTTGCATTCTTTCCGCCGCCTGCTCTTACGGTGTCAACAAATGCCTGATTGAGCTTGTTTATGCAGGAGATATACTCCTGAACATTTTTCGGGATATTGTTCTTGTCGAACCACCACTCGTTGTTGGTTCCGACAGCTCTTACCTCGTTCATGGACTCGAATATCAGCTTATCGCCTGTGTCCTTGAATTCGGCGGAAAGCTGCTTCCAGATCGCCTTTATGTACTTCTCCGACTGAGCATAATGCGCATTATCGGGGTAGATATAACCCGTTGAGATATCGTGATGTGTGTTGAGGATAACGTACATATCCTCGTCAAGGCACCACTGAACCACCGTTTTCACACGCTTCATCCATGCGCTGCTGATGTTGCAGTTCTTATCGACATGGTTATGCCACGAAACGGGTATTCTTATTGTTTTGAAGCCCATATCCTTAACAGCTTTGATAAGCTCCTTGGTGGTCTTTTCGCCGCCGGTAATGCCGGTCAGTGCCGTCAGGAACTTCTCCCAATAATCCTTGTCCGGGTCATCGTCACGCCCTGCGTCTGCGATGCTCTGGGCCAGTGCGTTAACTACGTCCGTAACCAGCAAAGCAGCAGCCGCACGTCCCACGGTTTTAATAGCCTTGCTCCGCTTG
>USNJ01000038.1 GCA_900556055.1 uncultured Ruminococcus sp. | reverse complement strand
AAAAATCACTACAAATACAAGCCGATGCGTGACCAGTTCAGAAAAAATATGCGCGAAGTTGAACGCCGCAGAAATGATAACGACAGGTAATCTAACAGCTCCCTGCTTTTACAAACAGGGAGCTGTTTTATATTTATTCCGCAGAAGTTTCTGTTATCGACTGAGCTTCCGTTATCGGCGCAAAATCTTCTATCACGGCTTCAAGCTCACAGTCAGGGATCCTTATCCCGCATAAAGTCAGCGTTTCAGGCTCGAATACAAGCTCATATGCTCCGCTGTCAGTCCGTCCTTTAAGTATAAGCTCATTCTCAGCTTCCTGCAGTGATGATGTATTCAGCGCCGCTTCATCAAGCGTACCGCATATAAGTTCAAACAGTGAACCGTCGGGGATATCGTCTTTTTTCATATCCGCAGATATCCCGTTCATCTCGCAGTGCGTGTCCCCGTCACGAAAAGATACAGCCAGACCATTCAGCGTATCAGGCGATGAAAATGCAACGTCCCAGTCACCGTTTCCGAGCCGCTTCAGGGTGATCTCAGCGTCTGTCTCACCCCACAGAACATCAGCCGTGCAGGAATAAAGCCCGCTTATATCAGGCTTCTTAGCAGTAAATTCGGGCTTGCAGGACGTAAGCATGCATGCCGCCGAAACCGCCGCAGCCGCATATGTCAGATATTTTCTCATAAAAAAATCCCTCCGTCATTGACAAGAGGGATCTTTTGTTTACCGGAATTTCCCTCTTTATCTGTTCATTTCTTTGAACACAAGAGGAATACGGCTCAATACGTCAGTCGGAAGCATACCATATTCGGAAAGCTCCTCAGCGGTGATATCTGCGCTTCTGCCGTGGATATAAACACCTGCCGCAGCTGCTTCAGCGGGTGATATTCCCTGAGCGGCAAGTCCCGCAATAATACCTGTCAGCAGATCGCCGCTGCCTCCCCTGCTGAGTCCCGGATTGCCGCCGAAGCTTACATAAGCCCTTCCGCAGCCCGCAATATAAGTAGGACAGCCCTTTGACACAATGATGATGTCATAAAGCGACGAAAGCTTTACAGCAGCCGAGAAGCGGTCAGCAAGCACTTCATCCAAAGATACGCCGAGCAGCCGTGCAAGTTCGGCGGGATGAGGAGTGCAGATAAGCCTGTTTCCTATGTTCTTTAACATATCTATGCTGTTTGCCGCACAATTTATTCCGTCTGCATCAAGAATTACGGGGCAGCTTGTGCTGTCGATGACAAATTTCACAAGCTTTGTGGTTTTCTCCGTAACTCCCATTCCGCAGCCGATAGAAACAGAACTGCACTTTGCAAGTCTTTCCTTCAGCTCATCATACGATTTTTCAGCATCCATAAATCCGTTTTTATCCGCATTTATCTTCATGTACATAGTTTCATAAACATTCGCAGATACGGCATTTATCACGCTTTCAACGGACGCTAATGTCACAAGTCCCGCACCGCTCCTGAGTGCGCCGCATGTAGACAGAGCCGCAGCTCCGCGCATGCTGTCGGAACCCGCAATATTCATCAGTCTGCCGAAATTGCCCTTGTGAGAATCACGCTTTCTTTCCGGAACGATATCAATGCAGGTCTTTTCATCAAGTATTTTCGGGAGATACTTTACATTTTCCATAGCGATATCGGGTATACCTATCTCGCAGACAAGTATCTCACCGCAGTATTCGATCAGCGGAGCAGATGCCATGCCGATCTTTTTGCAGCCGAATGTCACCGTGTAATCGCATTTCAGCGTGTTTTCGGAAACCGTTCCCGTAAGCGCATTTCCGCCTGACGGAACATCAACAGCGACCTTTACTGCATCAGTGCGTGCCGAGTACGAAAAGCACGCCTTGATCGCAGGCGGCAGATCATCATGAAATCCCGTGCCGAAAACAGCATCTATCAGAAGTCCGCATTCGGCAAGGAGCTTGAATACCTTGTCGATATTATCATTAAGTGTAAGCACCTCGCAGCTTGTTCCTGAAAGAGCGATGTATTTTTCGCCCGCAAGCTCAGTCGAAGGCTCGCCGCACATAAGCACGACAGTGACTTTAAGTCCCATATCGCTCAGAAGCTTTGCGGTAATAAATCCGTCCCCGCCGTTGTTTCCGCTTCCGCAGAGGATAACAGCGCCCTTTTCATAGTCAATGCCGACGCAGTATTCAGTAACAGCTTCCGCAAGAGCCATGCCTGCGCTGTCCATCATCTGAGAATATGTGATGCCTGCGCTGTCAGCATTTGCTTCGATCTCTTTCATTTGTTTCGGTGTGCAGAGGTACATAAAAAATCATTCCTTTTACGATCTGTTTATTATAATATTGTACCATGATTTACCGAAGTGTTTTTTTATAATGTGTGAACTTTTTGGGACAAATTGCAGGACAATTCTGCCTGAATCGTCAGCTGTTCACGTTTTATTTCTTTGTACCCTTTTCCCCCGTCATTCTCTTTATCTTGACAGGACGCAGCTTTGAGAAAAGTATCTCCTGGCTGCCGTAAAGTCCGTCATATCCCGAAAGAAGATAGCTGACTGCAACCGCAACCGCAAAGAACGGAAGTCCCCTTGAACCGAAAAGCTCGACTGTCAGCACAAGCGTTGTTATCGGGCAGTTTGTTACGCCGCAGAACATGGACGCAAGTCCGACTGCCGCACCGAAGGACGGTGTTACCTCATTCCAGCACATCGAAAGCGCAGAACCCGCCGTTGCACCGACGAACATTGTCGGCACGATCTCGCCGCCCTTGAAGCCTGCTCCCAGCGTCAGTGCCGTGAATATCATCTTCATCAGGAATGCCTCATAGCGGACATCACCCGCAAATGCACGTGTGATAACATCCATTCCCGCACCGTTGTAATCCCTTGTTCCGACAAGCAATGTCAGGCCGACAACTATCAGTCCGCCGACAAACGCTCTTATCATCGCATTCGGAAAATATTTCGCATACAGCTCGGACGATTTATGCAGCATCTTGCAGAACAAAATGCTGAGAAATGCCGAAAGCACGGCAAAAAGTATAGTAAAAAGCATCTCCTCGACAGCATTCACCGAAAACGGAACGATGCCGAAAACACTGAATGCCGCTGATTTTACGCCGAAGCTTCCCGATACCATTGCGCCCGTTATCGCCGATATAACGCACGGAACAAGTGCCGAATACTGAAAGCTTCCGACCGTCGTGATCTCCATCGCAAACAGCGCTGCCGCAACAGGAGTGCCGAAAAGTGCTGAAAATCCCGCACTCATTCCGCACATCGTCATGACCGAATGATCCTTTTCATCAAGCTTCAGCGGACGGCAGATAAAGTCCGCCGTGCTTCCGCCGATCTGGAGAGCCGCACCCTCACGTCCGCTGGATCCGCCGAAAAGATGCGTCAGCACCGTCGATGAAAATATCAGCAACATCATTCGGAATGACAGCTTTTTTCCCTCTCTGACCGACACAAGCACCGAGTTTGTACCCTTGTCATTCTCCATTCCGAGAAGGCTGTATCCCTTGGCTATGACAATGCCCGCAAGCGGCAGAAAAAAGATTATATAGTCATGCCCCTTGCGGTATTCCGTCGCCCATTCTACCGAGATGTCAAACGCTGCGGCAACTCCTCCGACAACTATGCCGATAACGACCGAAATAACGAACCATTTGACAAATCCGCCGATAAGATGCAGCATGCTGATCTCATCGGATCTCTTTTCGCCGACAGGCTTGTTTTCTTCTTTTACTTCTGTTTTTATCTCTTCCATACTATCCCCCGTTTATCCGAAAAGCGACATCAGATCTTCACGGCTCATAGCTGCAATTCCTACGCCGTCCGTGCCGATAAGACTGTCCGCAAGCTCGGATTTTGCCGACTGAAGCTCGCGTATTTTCTCTTCAATAGTTCCCTTTGCAATAAGCTTGTAGACCGTGACATTATTCTTCTGACCTATTCTGTAAGCACGGTCGGATGCCTGATTTTCCGCCGAGATATTCCACCACGGATCGAAATGTATCACTATATCCGCACCCGTAAGATTAAGTCCCGTTCCGCCTGCCTTCAGCGATATCAGGAACACGTCCGTATCATCGGAATTGAACCTGTTCACAAGCTCCTGACGCTTTGACGGCGGCGTTGCACCGGTCAGGCTGACGGTTTTCAGACCGGCAGCTTCAAGCCTTTTGCCTATGATGGAAAGCATCGACGTGAACTGCGAAAACAGCAGTATCTTATGCCCGGCATTCGCACTGCTTTCCGCAAGCTCAACGCAAAGCTCCAGCTTAGCACTTCCGCCGCTGTATTTTTCATACACGACCGACGGATCGCAGCAGATCTGCCTGAGCCTTGTCAGTCCCGCAAGTATCTCTATCTTCATGCGTCCGCTGCCGCTGTCCTCGGTGTCCGCAAACTGCTGCTTCAGCGACATTACCTCCGCCGAATAAATCCTGCTCTGCTCCTCCGTCATATCCGCAGTCATTACGATCTCATTTTTCTCGGGCAGCTCGCTCAGAACATCAGTCTTGAGCCTTCTCAATATAAACGGAGATGACAGCCTTTTCAGACTTTTGAGTGCCTTTTCATCGGAATTTTTCACTATCGGCGTTTCATATCTCCGCTTAAAATTCGTATAGCTGAAAAGATATCCCGGCATGATAAAATCAAATATGCTCCAAAGCTCTGCAAGCGTGTTTTCGACAGGCGTTCCCGTCAGCGCAAAGCGTATCTCCGAATCTATGGATTTGACCGCCTTTGCACTCTGAGTTGCATGGTTCTTGATATACTGCGCTTCGTCTATCAGCTGAAATCTGAAATGCAGACCGTCATAGAGATGCACATCTCTTTTCAGCAGATCATAGGACGTTATCAGCACATCGTATTTCGCATATTCCGAAAGGATCCTGTCACGATTATCCGCATTTCCCGTGACAACAGCCGCCGACATTCCGCCCGCAAACTTCCCGAATTCACATTTCCAGTTCGTGCAGAGCGATGACGGACACACGATAAGCGATGGGATATGCACAAGCTTTTTATTCTCTCTGTCCTGTTTATCGGACATGAGCAAAGCAATAGCCTGCACCGTTTTTCCGAGTCCCATATCGTCTGCAAGTATGCCGCCGAAGCGGTTCTCGGCGATGGTTTTGAGCCATACAAAGCCGTCCCGCTGATACTCACGCAGCACATTTTCCAGCTCCTCGGGAACAGCATGATCCGAAGCGGCAAAGCTTCTCGCCGCATTTTTGAATTCTCTGTTTTTCTCGAATGCTATCCCCGTCTTTTCCTTCATTATGCTGTCGAGATATAACATTCTGTACCCGGGCAGACCTATCCTGTCTTTGAGAAATTCCTTTTCCGTCAGACCGAGATCCTCCGCTATCTCCGAAAGCTCTTCAAGCGCAGGCGAATCCAGCGGTACGAATGAGCTTCCTATCCTGCGGAATTTTTTTCCCTTGCGATAATCCTCGAGAAGCGAAAAAAGCTCCTCCTTCGTGTAATCGGCTGACGAAATATCAAGCTCCAGCAGTCCCGAATTCAGCCGCACGCCTACCCTCGCCGCAGCGGGCGGACGCAGCATTATGCTGTCAAAACGCTTTGCCGCATATACCTGCATATGCTTTGAAAGCTCGGAAATACCGCCGTTCAGCAGATCGTAAAGGCGTTCATCGCTGTCCTTGAAATATGCAGTCGATGTCTTTGGATCAACATTCGGAAAATACTTTTTGACAAGCCTTTCCGCAGCGATCTCACCTCTCAGATCAGGCGATGTTTCCGCAGTTTTCGGCTGAAATCCGCCGTGCTTTTTATTACCGTAAGCAAACTCCAGATGTGCATCGGCAGATGAATCATCGGGCAGATCGAGATACAGCGATTTTTCCAGCGTGATCTCCGAAAGCCTTGACGCTTCACTGTCCGCCGTGATCTTCAGCGACTCAGAGGCAGGTATTATCACTGTCTGCCAGAACGCAGGCATATCCTCCGCCGAGACAGTCAGATTATTCGTGTATATAAGCGTTTCCGCAAGATCAGCCGCATTGCCCGTGAACGCCTTGTCAGTAATGTAAATGTCATCAAGATATGTAAAATAGGTATGCTCACCGCTGCCGAGAAACATCAGCGTTTCATCGCCCGCCTGCGGACAGGACAGCTCAAATCCGCCCTTCGCTGCCTTAATATCTACCGAGATCGGCGGTGCTTTGTGAACTATACGCATAGTCATATTTTCAAAACAAATTCTGTCTTTATGATAAAAAGAGAATATCTCATCAAGATCATATCCGGAAAGAGTGATATAACGGCTGCTGACAACATTTGCCCCCGAATGCACTCTCGAAATAATGAATCTCAGAACGGACAGGCTTTCATCATCAAACGCCGTAAAATCGTGCCTTACCGTGAGATCCTTTCCGTATTTTTTTACACCGCCGCTCTGCATCAGATCCGCAAAATCATAAAGATTCTGAATGACATACATCCGCTTTGAACCTATCCTGAAATCGGCATATACAGACTTGTATCCCTCGGAAAGACGAAGCTCCAGCTTTACCTGCTCACCTTCCGACTCAGCCTCAGCCGCCGTCCTCGCAGCAGCTGTACGCATAAGCTTTTTTGCATAAATATCCGTGACCGACGCAGTGCTTTTCTTCAGTGCCGAATACGCAAGTGCCAGTGCTATCACATGCTTGCATGCCCCGTAATACGAGTATGCCGCAGGACAATCGCAGCTGAAGCTTGTGATTATCCCGTCAGTGCCGACCCTAAGCTCAGCCGTGTACGAATCGCCCGAGCCCTCAACATCGGCAGATGCCTTTTCAACACTGCCGTTTTTCAGGCTCATTAACCCGACTTTGCCTACCCTGCCATCCTTGTAATACTGAACGCCCTTCTGAAAGCTTCTGTCCGAGGAAGCTATTCTTTTGAGATAATCCAGCGAAAAACCATTTTTCATTGCACTGCCCCCGTTTTCACAGATATAGGTACTGATGAACCTGCACACGTTGACATTATAACATAATCCTGCCTTTTTGACAAGTTTTTTGGATCATTTCACTTTGTATAATGCGTAAATTCCGCCTGATGCAGAAAGCAGGCAATATCTGCGGCTTTGCACGTCTGTCACTATGATATCTTCCTAAAAACAGTGTGTCCTCACGGGGATATCATGCGTCCACAGCAGGAAATGCTAAAAACCCATAATTCCAATGTTTTTTAGTATAAAGCATCTGCAAATAAAATTAACAAAATATACATTGACAATTTGCATTTCGGCTGTATAATATAAGTGTAATAAATGCATTGACAGGGAAAATGTATGCCGTTTGTTCCCCTCAGAGAGCTGCCGTTCGGTGCAAGGCAGTGCGGAAAAGCATAATGATCGCCCTTGAGCAGACTGCTGAAAGCCATAAAGCAATTAAGCATGTACGGTAGCTCCCCGTTACAGGAGACTGCGTTGTCGGACGCATACCGAGCGGTCGTTTCACATAAACGGCAATTAAGGTGGTAACACGGAGTTTCAGCTTCGCCCTTAGGATACGGGCGGAGTTTTTTTATTGCTTTCCGGAGAATAAAGCCGCTTTCCGATGAAAATTATTTTAAAGGAGTTTTTCAAATGCTGACTCTTGACAAAGTTTACCAGGCTTCCTATGTTCTCAAAGAAGTTGTCCGCCCGACGGACATGATCAAAGCTAAGGATCTCTGCCCCGATTACAATGTTTACCTGAAAACCGAAAATCTCCAGGTAACAGGTTCATTCAAGGTAAGAGGCGCATACTACAAGATCTCCCAGCTCTCCCCCGAGGAAAAGGCTAAGGGAGTTATCGCTTGCTCCGCAGGCAACCACGCACAGGGCGTTGCACTCGCAGCTGCAAAGAACGGCATCAAATCCTGCATCTGCATTCCCGACAGCGCTCCTATCTCAAAGGTAGAGGCTACAAAGAGCTACGGCGCAGATGTATGTCTTGTTGAAGGCACATATGATGACGCTCATGACAAGGCTGTTGAGATCCAGAAGGAAACAGGCGCAACATTTATCCATCCTTTTGATGATGAGCTTGTTATCGCAGGTCAGGGTACTATCGGTCTTGAGATACTTGAGCAGCTCCCCGATGTTGAAGCTGTTATCGTTCCTATCGGCGGCGGCGGACTCATCAGCGGCGTTGCATTCACCATCAAGTCACTCCACCCCGATGTAAAGGTGTACGGCGTTCAGGCAGCAGGTGCTCCTTCCATGGTAAATGCCGTAAGAGATCACAAGATCGAAACACTCCCCAAGGTAAAGACGATCGCTGACGGTATCGCAGTAAAGACACCGGGCGACAATACATTCGAAATAGTTTCCAAGTACGTTGACGGACTCGTTACCGTTACAGATGACGAAGTTGCAGCTGCTATCCTCACACTTATGGAGAAGCAGAAGCTTGTATCCGAGGGCGCAGGCGCAGTTCCCGTTGCAGCTCTTATGTTCAATAAGATCCCCGAGCTGAAGGGCAAAAAGGTATGCTGCCTCGTATCGGGCGGCAATATCGACATCACAAGCCTTTCGAGAGTTATCAACAGAGGTCTCCAGAAAACAGGCAGACTCACAGATCTCTCCATTGAGCTTGTTGACAAGCCGGGTCAGCTGAGAAGCGTTTCCAAGATCATCGGAAACCTCGGCGGAAACGTAACATCCGTAAGCTACGGTATGACCGACCTTGAAGCGGATATCAATTCCTGCATCATCAAGCTTACCATTGAAACAAGAAATCAGGCTCATATTGACGAGATCAAGGCAGAGCTTGCAAAACAGGGTTATCACCTTATCAATAAATAAAATTCTGAAAGGAATGTTGTAACTATGGAAAAGATCTACACAAAAACAGCTCCCGACGCTATCGGACCCTACTCTCAGGCAGTCGTTTCAAACGGCATGGTTTACACCTCGGGACAGATCGCTATCAACCCCGCAAGCGGAAACGTTGAAGCTGACACTATTGAAGGTCAGACAGAGCAGATCATGAAAAACCTGGGTGAAGTTCTGAAGGCTGCAGGCGCTTCCTTTGAAACAGCAGTAAAGACTACCTGCTTCCTTGCTGACATGGCTGATTTCGGCAAGTTCAACGAGATCTACGGCAAGTATTTCACAGGCAAGCCCGCACGTTCCTGCGTTGCTGTAAAGCAGCTCCCCAAGAATGTTCTTGCTGAAGTTGAAGTTATCGCTGAAGTAAAGTAAAAACAAACCGAATATATAAGCCTGTTATGTCGAAAAAGTGCGGCATAACGGGCTTTTTTCTGAATTATATTTATATTTTGCCATAAAATTACTGTTGAAGAAAACAAGAGTATAAGCGAGATATCCGGAGAAAATCAAAGAATTGCAATAACCTTTCAAAATTTAATGAGAAATTTGCGTAAATCCCTTGACATTCTTGAAAATATAGCGTATTATCTATTATGAACGCAAAAATCGGAAAGGTATGTGATGATAGGGTTGAACGAGAAGCTCACGCTTTATGGATTTAATAACCTTACTAAAACTCTCAGCTTTAATATTTATGATATCTGTTACGCAAAAAGCGAGAGAGAAAAGAAGGATTATATTAAATATATAGATGAGCAGTACAACAGTGACCGTCTTACAAAGATCCTCTGTGACGTTACCGATATGATCGGTGCGCACGTGCTGAATATATCAAAACAGGACTATGATCCGCAGGGTGCAAGCGTAACTCTGCTTGTTTCCGAGGACTATCTCGATGAGGATCAGATAGATGAGTCGTGCAATATGCGGCATATTCCCATTATCCCCAAGCAGGATATTGCGGGACATCTCGATAAAAGCCATCTGACTGTGCATACCTATCCTGAGTTTCATCCCGATAATGAGATAACAACATTCAGGGTCGATATCGACGTTTCCACCTGCGGACGCATTTCTCCGCTGAACGTCCTCGACTACCTTATCGGCAGCTTTGATTCGGATATAATTACGATAGATTACAGAGTAAGAGGCTTTACCCGTGAGATCTCGGGCAAAAAGCTTTTTATGGATCATAAGATGGCGACTATCCAGGATTATATCAACAAGGCTACTCTTGAACGCTATGATGCCATTGATATGAATGTTTATCAGGCAAATTTCTTCCACACACGAATGATGATAAAGGAGATCTTCCTCCAGAATTATCTTTTCAACACCGATACCTATGAGCTTGCACCTAAGCGCAGGCTGGAAATAAACGACCGTTTAAGACGTGAGATGATCGAGATCTTCAGCGGTCAGAATATATTTGATTGATAAAAAGGCGGACAACCTTCCCAATGGGGAGTTTCCGCCTTATTCTGATAATTTGGGAGGCGGTCATTATGCTCACACAAAACGATGCACCGATCTACGACGCACTTATGAAATACAAGGACGCAAGAGTTGTCCCATTTGATGTCCCCGGACACAAGCACGGACGGGGAAATCCCGAACTGACCGAATTTCTGGGAAAGACCTGCCTTTCCGTTGATGTCAACTCAATGAAGCCGCTCGACAACCTCTGTCACCCCGTTTCGGTCATCAAGGACGCTCAGGAGCTTGCGGCTGAAGCGTTCGGCGCAAGAAGCTGCTTTTTCATGGTCGGCGGAACAACGTCCTGCGTGCAGTCGATGATACTTTCCGTCTGCAAGGCGGGCGATAAGATCATCATGCCGAGAAATGTCCACAGAAGTGCGATAAACTCGCTTGTCCTCTGCGGTGCTGTCCCTGTTTACGTCAATCCCGGAATGAATCCGCATCTCGGAATAGCCCTCGGAATGTCCGCAAAGGACGTTGAAAAGGCTATCATCGAAAATCCCGATGCAAAGGCTGTTTTCGTAAACAACCCTACTTATTACGGCATCTGCTCGGATATACGCTCCATTGCCGAGATCGCCCACAAGCACGGAATGCTCTGCCTTGCCGATGAAGCACACGGAACGCATTTCTATTTCGGCGAGAATATGCCTATGCCCGCAATGGCGGCAGGTGCGGATATGGCATCGGTTTCGATGCATAAATCAGGCGGCTCGCTTACACAAAGCTCATTCCTGCTGGTCGGCAAAAACTGCACTGTCAGCGAGGGACACATCCATTCCATCATCAACCTCACGCAGACGACAAGCGCTTCATATCTGCTGCTTTCGTCGCTCGATATATCCCGAAGGAATCTCGCTCTCAGAGGTAAGGAAACATTCCGAAAGGTAATGTCGCTTGCGGAATATGCACGAACAGAGATAAACCGTATCGGCGGATATTACGCATATTCGTCAGAGCTTATCAACGGAAATGACGTTTTCGATTTCGACAGGACAAAGCTTTCGGTTTATACCCGTGACATCGGTCTTGCGGGAATTGAAGTTTACGATATCCTGCGTGATAATTATGACATTCAGATAGAATTCGGCGACATCGGAAATATCCTTGCTTATATCTCCGTAGGCGACCGTGAGATGGCGATAGAACGCCTTGTTTCCGCATTATCCGAGATAAAGCGCCGTTACAGCCGTGACAAGACGGGAATGCTTGAACATGAATACATAAACCCGACAGTCAAGGTATCTCCTCAGACGGCGTTTTACGGCGAACAGGAAACTATACCCATCTCGCAGAGTGCGGGCAGGATAAGCAGTGAGTTCGTCATGTGCTACCCTCCCGGAATACCTATCGTTGCTCCGGGCGAACTTATTACCTCAGAAATACTCAGCTATATCGAATATTCAAGGGAAAGAGGCTGCTCGCTGACAGGTCCCGAGGATATGGAGATACGCAATATCAAAGTATTAAAATAAAGAAAGGACAAGCTTATGGAACTGTGGTTTACGGAAATGCACACACCCAATGTAAAAATGTCAATCCGTGTCGATAAACAGCTTTACACTGAGGACAGCGAATTTCAGAGGATCGACGTATTTCAGAGCGAGGAGTTCGGACGCTTTCTCACTCTCGACGGAATCATGATGCTGACGGAAAAAGACGAATTCATATATCACGAAATGATAACTCATGTCGCAATGGCATCAAATCCCGATGTAAAAAAGGTGCTGGTTATCGGTGCGGGTGACGGCGGAACTATCCGTGAGCTTACAAGATACAAGACGATTGAGCGGATAGACATGGTAGAGATAGATGAGCGTGTCGTTGCCGTATGCCGCGAATATCTCAGAAAAACAGCCTGCCGCCTTGACGACAGCAGAGTTCATATCTATTACGAGGACGGCCTGAAATACGTCCGCAGAAAGGAAAATGAATACGACCTTATCATCGTGGACAGCACCGATCCTTTCGGTCCGGGCGAGGGACTTTTCACAAGCGAATTCTACGGCAACTGCTTCAATGCCCTCACCAAGAACGGCATACTTGTAAATCAGCATGAAAGCCCCTACTATTCCGATGATGCAAGGGCTATGCAGCGTGCGCACCGCAGGATCAAGGAATTTTTCCCCATCTGCAAGGTATATCAGGCACATATCCCGACCTATCCTTCGGGACACTGGCTTTTCGGTTATGCATCAAAAACAGTTGATCCGCTCAAAGCCGATGCAGAAAGGTGGAATGCTCTCGGACTTGAAACGAGATACTATAACACCGATCTTCACAAGGGCTGCTTCATGATACCGAATTACGTCAAAGAGCTGCTTGAAAACGCATAAAAAGGAGAATTACCATGGGATTTGAAAAGAATGTTTCCACATTTATCGGCTGTGAATCCGAATACGATGACAGCAGGATAGTTATCTTCGGCGCACCCTTCGACAGCACCACATCCTACCGCCCCGGAACACGTTTCGGCTGCAAGGCGATAAGAAGTGAAAGCTTCGGACTTGAAACATATTCCCCATATCAGGACAAGGACCTGACCGAATGCGACATCTTCGATGCGGGCGATCTTGAACTGACCTTCGGAAGCCCCGAAATGGCGCTTAATCAGATCGAAGAGCTTGTTGATGTTATCCTGAAGGACGGAAAACTGCCGTTCATGCTGGGCGGTGAGCATCTTGTAACTCTCGGCGCAGTACGTGCGATGAAAAAGAAATTCGATGACCTTTATATCCTCCATTTTGATGCTCATACCGATCTGCGCGAGGATTATCTCGGCGAAAAGCTGTCCCACGCTACTGTTATCAGACGATGCTGGGAGCTTGTCGGCGATAAGCATATCTATCAGTTCGGCATACGCAGCGGCGAACGTGAGGAATTCAGATTTGCCGAGGAACACAATATCCTCAACAAATTCAACCTGAAAACCGTTCCCGATGCTGTAAAGGCACTTGAAGGTAAGAATGTTTATCTGACTATCGACCTTGATGTTCTCGATCCGTCGGTTTTCCCGGGAACAGGCACTCCCGAAGCAGGCGGCGCAGATTTCATGCAGCTGCTGACATCTGTCCTCGAGCTTTCAAAGCTTAACATAGTCGGCGCAGACATGAACGAGCTTTCTCCTATCTATGACCAGAGCGGCGCATCTACTGCCGTTGCCTGCAAAATGCTGAGAGAAACTCTGCTTGCACTCTACAAATGATCCGGAGGATATCTGCTTGAATATAGATTACGAAACCGCAGTCGGAACTCCCGTCAGAAAAAATACAAACGCAAAAACACGCAGGATATTGTCATATCTGAGGTCTGTCTACGGAAAGAAAACTCTGTCGGGGCAGTACACAAACCACGGATTTTCCACGGAAACAGACGCAATATTCCGTGAAACAGGCAAATATCCCGCAGTCAGGGGATTCGATCTGCTCAACTACTCCCCCTCCCTTATCGGCGGGCGGAAGGGCGATACCGAGCTTGCGATAGAATGGGACAAAATGGG
>USNJ01000037.1 GCA_900556055.1 uncultured Ruminococcus sp. | reverse complement strand
CGACCAGCCCTTGCCAAAGCCCAAGGGCTGGACCCCAACGCTTTTTAGCTTCTGGTGCGGGTCTGTGGGTGCTGTGCGCTTGATATGTGCCAAGTGATGACCGCCAAAGCTTTGCGTTTAACAAACAAAACGCAAAGTACCCTTTGCCCGCTTGAACGACGGCGCAATCTATCGCCGTGGGGAACTTTGTCACGGTTCTCGGGAAAGCTGCGGCTTCTTTCTCTTTTACATATCCCACAAAAGTAAAATTATCCGAAAACGTTTTTTTATCCGCATTCCAAAACAGGGCAGCCTTGATAAGACTGCCCTGAATTTTTAATTATACCGATATCGGAGCGGCATTACATACCTGTAAGTCCGGAATGTGCGATACCTTCTGTGAACTGCTTCTGAAGCACGATGTAAAGCACCAGGATAGGCAGTATCGAGATAAGGCAGCCCGACTCCATCCATACGATAAGCTCTCTTGGGTTGATCGTGATGTTTCCGTTATCGAAGATCGCAAGCTTCAGTGCTTCGTTCAGGTTCTTCAGCATCAGCGCAATGGTCGAACCCTTATTGAAGAACGTTGTACTTACATAGTAATCGTTCCAGTACCATACGATCGAGAACAGGAATACTGTCAGGAATACCGAGCCTGCGTTTGGAACCATGATCTGCACGAATGTGCGCAGAGGTGAGCAGCCGTCAAGATATGCTGCGTCCTCCAGCTCCTTAGGCAGTCCTCTGAACGCCTGTCTGAACAGGAAGATGAACAGTCCCGCTCTGATTCCGTTTGCGGTGAGCGCAGGAAGATACATCGTCCAGGGAGTGTTGATGAGGTTTACGGTATTGCCTGTTGTTGCTTTGATTATTCCGAAAATATCCCAGTAACGGAAATACATATACTGCGGGATATTGATGATCTGTGTAGGAACAAGGATCATCAGGATTACTATTCCAAACAGAAGTCCCTTGAACTTGAACTTGAATCTGGCAAAGCCATAGCCCGTGATGGCGCAGGTAACGACCGAAAGCAGTGAGCAGCCGATGTTCAGCAGAAGTGTGTTCTTCAGCGTCTTGCCGAACTGCATTGCCTTTACGGCGTCCTTGATGTTTGAAAGTGTGAATGTCTTAGGGATCCACATGATAGTAGGATCGTTCATCTCTGCCTTGGGACGGAATGCCGCCGAAACCATGAACAGCAGAGGATAGAGAATTACAAAGCAAAGCGAGAACACGAGAATTCCTCGGCATATAGGCCAGACCATCTCAAATGCACGCTTTCTCTTGAGGTAAGCCTGCTCCTCCTTAGAGAGATTTTCCAGACGCTTCTGAAATCTCGCTTTTTTCTCCTTGCGGGAGAGCTTTACTTCCTTCTCCTTGGGTGCTTTCTTGAATTTTCCCAGGACGGCGGAAGCGCCGGTAGATGTTGTATCAGCCATTATTAAATTCCGCCTCCTTATTCAACTTCGTAGTAGATCCAGTTCTTGATTATCAGATATACGATAGCAAGAGCGATGATTACTATTCCGAAATATGCCCATGCCATTGCTGCCATCAGGCCGTAATCCCACTGAGTCTGCTTCGATACGATAAGCGTCATGACCTTGTTGGTAGGATCGGTGAATGTATCAACGATCGTATAAACGAGGTTTGTAAGGATCATAGGTGAAATGCAGGGCAGAGTGATCTTCCAGAAGAACTCCCATGCCGTTGCGCCTTCCATTGTTGCAGCTTCCTTTGCGGATGTGGATACGCCCTGAAGTGCTGCGAGGAAGATAAGGATCTGAATACCGCATTTCCATACGAGGTTCAGGATATCTCCCGTGATAGTCGTCAGCAGTTCGGTGAATTTATCGTTAAATCCGTAGATACCGATGAACTCAAGGAGCTGATCGACCATGTCGGTCTCGAACATTGTTGTGAACTGTGCTGCGTCGCTTGTGCCGTTTGTAGCCATGTTGCCTGTGATGATCTCGTAAACAGGGCCTGTTGCGATGATTACGGGGAGGAAGAATACCGCTCTTGCGAAGGTACGTCCTCTGAATTTCTGATTGATTACGATCGCTACGAACAGCGAGAAAATGATGATTACGGGAGTCTGGAGCAATGTATCCTTCAGACAGTCGATAAGATACTGACGGTAGTTAGGGTCACTGTTGAAGGCATAGCTGAACTTATCAAGTCCAACCCATACCTCCTGAAGTGCGCCGTCAGTAGGAGTTACTTCCTCGAAAGCGAACTTTATACATCTGATAACGGGAATGATAAAGAATACCAGTGCGCCGATAAACCAGAGGGCGATAAAGCCGTAACCGTAAAGTCCTTTTTTCTTCTCGTATGACATATGGATCTTTTTCATTCTGCGGCTGCCCCCTCTCCGATATAATCCGAAAGCTTATAGGTTTTTCCGTCCACGGAAGCTGTGCGCTCGTTCAGGTCTGTAACGACCTTAGTGCCGTTCTCGTAGACTGTTGTGATAACGCCGCCGTCCTCGTTATAGGCTGTGATCTTCTGATCCTTTACGCTGCCCAGAACGTCGTCATAGAACTTAGCGCTGCCTGCTGCTGTGTCAGCCCAGTAAGAGGACTGTGCATAGTACAGGACTTCATATCTTGTGTCCTTCAGGTTCTCAGCTTCTTCGTGGATAAGGTCGAACTTGGGAGCTGCGCCGGAAGCAACTGCCTGGAGGATAAGCTTTGCGGGTTCGGGGTCTGCGTTCACTGCTGTTGAAGCGGTAGGAACGAGTCCCTGCATAACGATCTGATAGAAGGGGATATCATAGTTGAACATATCGAACTTGCTGGAGCAGAGAGGAATGTCTGTGATATGGTCAGCGTAAGGAACCGCATAAGCGTTTGCGCCGTCTGCGAGGATAGAACCTACTGTATCCTTAACGTATCCGTAGCATTCCTTGAGTGTGTACTCAGTTTCTTCTCTTGAAGATGTCTTTCTGCCGTAATCTCCGTAGAGCATCGTTGTGCCGTTTCCGAGGGAGATATTGGTCAGACCGAACTTCTTCCAGCTGTTTGCTGCCTTTGTATATGCCTTGTTATAGGAGTTCGGAGACAGCAGGGAAAGCGGATCATAGAACTTGGACTGGATACCGTGTGCGAGGTCATATACATAAGTTCTTGCGAATGCATTTGAAACTCTTACTGCGGTATCTGTGAATGTGAGATATCCGCCGCCGGACTCGAATGTTGTGATATCGGTTCCGGGATATATCTCGATATTGTTTGCCTCAGCGTAACTCAGGAGCTGCTTGAAGGAGCTTTTTCCGCCCAGTGTTCCTGAAGGCGATGCGCTGTCGGCGATCTTTCCTGTGATGCCGTCGTTTGTCCAGTCGTTGTAATTAACGATCATCTTGCCTGTGCCCTGATCGTTGAGGTACTGGAGGATAGACTTTGCATCATCGAAGCCTGTGATCTTGGTTTTCATATCAACAGGGATACCTGCGATCGAACGGTTCTTGATAGTGCCGCCGAAGAAGTCGATGTAAAGAGAAGCATCGTCAGTCTTCTGCTCGACGTTCTTTTCGCCGATGAGATAATCTCTGTAAGAATCGGCGATGTCGATATAATCCATCTCGTCATCGGTCAGGGGGTAATATCTTACCTCGACCTCAGGAACGTGGATACCTCTCTTTTCAAATACCTTAAGGGGATTGGATTCACCGCCCATGAGGTATTCATCGGAGGTTCTTATTTCAAAGGTAAAGTAGCATGAGTTGTAATCGGTCTTGTTCTGACGGCTTGTGTAAGCGTTGATAGTTGCGCAGCTGTCGCCCTTGTCGGCAACTACCATCATGCCGTTTCCGTCCTTGACGATACCGTACATCGGGAGATATACCTGACGGGTAACGGTAGGCTTTGTTGTCGGAACGGCGGTATAGTTTCTGCCGTAGACCCTGCCTGTGTAGGGAGCGTAGCCTGTGCGTCCGTTATTGAACTCGACAACAGCACCGCTTCCGTCCGGGATAACGAAATATCCGTCCTCGGACATATCAGCAGCTCCGAAGGTCGACATAAAGGTAAGGCTCGTTGTGAGCTTTCCGGTCGTCTGTGAGCTGTCCTTTTCGGTGATCTCGGAGGTATTTACATAAACTCTGAGATAATCATCGCAAAGCTCGATATTAACGGGGATAGTGATGCCCGGCTCTGCGTAATCGTAGGTGATCTTAACGCCGTCTGAGAGCTTTTCCGAAGAATGAGAGGACTTCTTTGCGCTTGTGAGTGTGGAAGTACGTCTTTTTTCGGGGTCGCCGTAAACGAGGGTCATGCCCGAGAGCAGCTCCTGTACCTGAGCGCCGGTAGCGTTTGAAGCGGCTGCATTGATGGGTATCGACCACCAGATGTAGTCGTTTTTCTTGTTTTTGAGAGCGATAAGGTCCTCTGAGTCGTTATAATAGAGCGTGAAGTTTGCGTTATCCGCAACCTGCTCCATTGAAGCGAGAGCCTCTTCCTCGGTACGGGTCTCAACATCTTTTTTCTTGCTGCCCGAGCCTTCGGAATCGGTCTCCTCGGCTGCCGTTTCCTCAGCTGCTGCTTCATCGGCGGGAGCATCCTCGGAATATACCGAAACTGTCATGCTGCCGACCATAACTGCCGCTGCGAATGCGGCGAGGATCTTCCTCATTTTTATCTGCATTATCTTTATTCACCACTTTTCTAGCAATTGCTTTAAACTCTGAATCTGTAAGTCAGCTCAGTGTAGATAGAGAGAACGAATATTATGATCTGCTGGAACAGAGTAAGCAGCAGAACGAGCAGGAAGATAATTGCGATCATAGCTACTATCGTGAGCAGCATAAGAGCTATCGTCTTGCCGAATGTGAACTGGTGAACAGCCTTCTGACCGGATACGAGAAGTATGAAGGTCCAGCATTCACCGATTATCTGTATCGTCTGGATGAAGATGTACTCATCTCTGATAAGGAAGTGCGAGAGGAATGTGCAGAGGAGCGAGCTTATAACATAAGGGATAAGAGCATAAGCGCTGTTGATGAAGATGTTTTTCATCGTGCCCTCGCCGTCGAACAGCGTACACATTGACCAGTTTGCGACTACCCATGTCAGGAAGAGGATAAAGCTTTTGAATATGTAAGGAACTATGTTGAAGATCCTGTCATAGCTGCTGTAATACTGAAAGCCGTACAGCCGGCTGTATGCCAGTGATGCGATGAAAAGGAGAACGACAACGCCCCATGCGATCTTCATCGAACCGCCCTTTTTCCAGCGGAGGTCCTCGAAGCCTTCAAACGGGTGCATGCAAACGTATTTCGCCCACTGACCTTTAGTATAATCCATCATTTGAGCTGCACACCCTCTCTTTTCATATTTTGGAACATACGCTTGAAATCAAGCTTTCCTGCTTTCTTCATCTTTTTGAGAACGACGATGAGGATTATCAGCAGGATCAGAACTACCATTATAACATCGAAATGATCTCTCAGGAAGTCATCACGGTAGCCCTCATAAGCCTTATCGTAGCGGACACGGCTGATAGCGGTCTTGTAATACTTCATAGCTTCCTCATATCGGCCGCTGTTGAAGTAAGCGTTGCCTATTCCGATGTAAGCGCGGCGATAGTTTCCGTCGTACTTCAGGACTTCGAGCCAAGGCTCAAGAGCCTCATCGTAGCGTCCGTCATTATAAAGCTCGGTAGCCTTAGTAACAATGTTTCCGAAGTCTGTTCTCTTGAATACGGTAATGTTGCACTTTCTGGAATCGAGGACGTAAAGCTTATCCTGATAGGACTCGACAGCGGAAGGAGCCTTGAAGCCTCCGAGCTGATCGCCCGTTGTGCCGATGATGAACATCAGGTTGCATTCCTTGTCGTACTGGAAGATACGGCCCTGGTTATAGTCGAGGCAGTTCAGCACGCCGTCATCTCCGATATCGATATCGACCATCGAAGTTTCCTTGGAATAAATGGAGTAATATGCAGGAGGCACATCACCGAAAGTAACGTCGTTTACGTTTGCGTTATTGAAGATGTTGTAGCCTCTGGGGTTCAGCTTCTTTACGATATCGGTATCGACATCTGTGGATTCGGTTACTGTGTAAATGAATCCGTCCTCGTCGATATCGAAGTTTGAGAAGCCGACAGGAGTTGTCTTGATCGTACTTGCACGCTGCTCTTCCGTGGAGATGAGGTTCCAGAAGTATCTGGAAAGCACCTCAGCGGTAGCGTCAACACGGTTTGCGCCGTAGAATCCGAGGAACTCTCCGTCGCTGTTGAACATAACGGCACCCTTATTTACGCTCTTTACGACTGCGTAAACATTTCCTGCCTTATCGGCGAGAACTCTTATCGGGTTATAGGTCAGGTCAGCGGAATAAAGCTCCGAATCGGGCTTTCCGAAGAGTCTGATGACCTTTCCGTCCTGATCGCAGTGAATGATACGGGAATTTTCCGTATCTGCGATGTAGATCGTATTGTCATATGGGCTTACGAAAACGCCGCTCGGGTTTTTCAGAGTAAGCGTTTCGCCGTTATAGTCAAATTCGGTCATTATTCTCTCGACATTGAATTCCATGTCGGTGATAATGAGCCTGGAGGGGAGCTTCTGCTTCTCTCCGTTTATCTCAACTTCGCCCGTTTTATCGGTTATATAGAACTTATTATCGGCAGCAAGGAAAAGATCCGTAGGCTCAACGAGCTTGTCGCAGCCCATCTGAGCGCCGTCGATGTTATGATCCGCAACATATCCGACCTGTGAAGGAACAGCATCGCTCCATCTGTCATATGTATAAGGGTCATAGGCTTCCAGAGCGGAAACCGAAGCGGTCAAAGCACTAACCGAAAGCATTGCCGACAAGATGACCGCAGCAGCTTTTTTTCGGTTTATCACAAATCATCACCCTTTTCTTTAAGTTGTACAGCTCATCAATCCTTGATACCTGAATGAGCCATTGTTTCCATAACGTTCCTCTGTGCGAGAATGAATATAAGCAGCGGCGGAACCATGAGTACGACTGCCGATGCAGCGATCGCACCCTGTCTTGCCAGACCTGCCGCAGCGATCTGCTGAACGACTGTCGGCATTGTTTTGAGTGCCTCATCGTAGATGAAGAGACCGCCTGTCGCATTCCATGCAGCCTGGAACTGGAAGATGATGATTGTCATAAGAGCCGGCTTTGAGTTAGGCATTACGATGCCCCAGCAGATCCTCATAAGACCTGCGCCGTCGATCTTGGCAGCCTCGATCATAGCGTCGGGCAGCTGAGACATACTCTGACGCATCAGGTAGAGGTCCATAGGCGTAGCGATGATAGGAAGGATCAGCGCCCAGTAGGTGTTGATCATTCCGAGCTCTGCCATTACCAGGTACTGCATGATGTAAAGAACGGTACTGGTAAAGAGCATTGCCACAACGATTACCTCATTCAGGAACTTGAAGCCGGGGAATTTGCACTTGGAAAGTACGAAAGCGGCTGTCGAAGCGAACAGAATGTGGAAAACGGTTGCTGTAACGGTAACGAAAACGCTGTTGAAAACGTTTCTTGAGAACGGTACCCATGAGTTGTTTGCGACCTTGAAGAGGTCATCGAAGTTATCGAGTGTAGGCTCCATAGCGTAGAGCTTAGGAGGCATGATAAAGATCTCCTGAACAGGCTTCAGCGAGTTGATGATAGCCAGATAGATCGGGAAGATCATAAAGAGTCCGAGGATAGTCAGCACCAGAAAGATGCCTACGTCGTTTTTCCACGACTTGCCGACACGCTTGTTGGAACCCTTGCTCTTTTCCATCTTGCGGTGTTCCTTCTCACGGCGTTTGCGGAGCGCTTCGAGGGCAGCGGCGTTTTCCGCTTCCTGAAGGGCAGCCAGCTCGGACGGTTTGAGATTTTTCTTGTTTTTCAGCACTATCACTCACCCCCGTCAGTCAATATATTTGCTGAGGATACGGCGGATAAGCGCATTACACAACAGCATTACGATAAACAGAACAAAGCATATTGCGGACGCATAACCCATCTCGTAACGGATATAACCGTAGTCGAAAGCGTGCGTCATGATCGTATGTACCTTATAGTCAGTCGACGGGAAGCCGGCGAGCTGTCTGCCGACGAGATCGGCTGTGAAGGCTGTAACGATCTGCTGAACAGCGGCGAACATCAGCTGAGGTCCCATAGAAGGCAGAGTGATGTAGATAAGCTCCTGCCATCTGTTCTTGATTCCCTCGATAGCACCCGCCTCGTACATGGACTTGTCGATGCCCTGGAAGCCTGCACGCAGAGCAAGGAAGCCTGCGCCCATTGAGAGCCAGAGCTGAACTATGATAACGCAGGGGAGAACATAGTTCGCATCTGTAAGCCACTGGATAGCGGAGTTTGTGATGCCGAGTTCCATAAGAGCGGCGTTTGCGTAGCCGTAGGTATCACCGCTGAAGATCAGCTGCCATACGAAGTAGATGTTTCCTGCCATAGAAGGCGCATAGAAAACGAGCGTAAACAGTGTCTTCAGAGCGGGATGAAGCTCATTGATGAGCCAGGCGAGCAGGAAGCTCAGGAAATAGCTGAGCGGTCCTGTAAAGATAGCGAAGATGATAGTGGTTCTGACAGCGATGAGGAAAACATCGTCCTCAAGGAACAGAGTATAGAAATTCTGAAATCCTATCCACTTCGGGAAGTGCGCCATATCGAAGCTTGTGAAGCCGATAGGCAGCGACATGATAACGGGTATTACCGTAAATACGAGGAAGAGCAGCATGAACGGCGCAAGCATAACGTAGCACATGTAATTTCTCTTCATTTCATGGCGGGTATATGCCCAGCGTTCTTTACGGCTCATTTTCCGCTCGGAGGGGAGAAGAATCTCCTTCTTAGCGGGCTCGGATGAAGATGCCAAATTTAATCCCTCCTGACTGAATTAATCATCGAGACCGAGGTTCTCACGTTTTCTTGTGATCTCGGCATTGATGTCCCTGTTGTACCATCTCAGTGTTTCACGGGGATTCTCAGCATCGTTTACGCAGGTTCTGAATGCGTTCATGATGCTTCGTGTTACAACGTAGGACGACGGCGTGATGGGAATTTCTTCAAGTTCATCCATCTGAGCCATGATCTTAGTGAGATCCTTCTTGGACCAGTTGAGTCTCTGTAAAGCTTCGGGGTTAGCGGAGTCAAATCTTCCGAGAGGGCCCATTACGCCTTCAACGTTCTGACCGTAGGAAACCATAACGTCGGTAGAAGTGAACCACTTGATGAATTCCCATGCAGCGTCAACGTTCTTGCAGTCCTTAAGGATAACAACGCCTGAGCCGTTGGAGTTTGCAGCGTGAGAAACCGTGCCGTCCTCGCGGAGTGTTCCGGGAACGGAAGTGAAGTCCCAGAGTCCCTTGATCTCAGGAGCTGCGACATTCAGCTGATTATAGAAAGTATTGTAGTTCTGGATAACGATAGGAGCCTCACCTGTTCTGAAACGTGTGAAAGCATCGTACTGCTGATCGAAGTTATATGTAGTATAGAACTTTACCCACTGCTCGAAAGCGTCAACAGCTTCCTGAGTTTCAAATGTGGTAGCAGTCTGATCGTCATTATAATAGTTGATGCCTCTCTGGAGAGTCAGCAGAGCGAATGTGTGACCTGACTCGGTAGCAGCAGCAACAGCGTTGCCGTTTACGTTTACAGGGAGGACAAGACCGGGCATGAGATAAGCTCTCTGGATAGCGGGGAGCATATCAATGAGATCGTCCCATGTCTCGGGGGGATCGTCTATGCCGATACCTGCGAGAACATCGGTACGGTAGAACATCATCGGGAAGGTTCTTGAGATAGGCACACCGTAAACGCGATCATTGAAAGTATAATGCACGAAAGCGGTATCCTGGAATCTGTCCTTTATCTCATCGAAGCCGTCCATCTCATCGAGCGGGAGGATAAGGTCACGGATAGCGAGGTTTATCGGGAACTCACCGCCGCAGAAGAGCGACACGTCAGGACCCTTGCCCGCCATAACAGCCTCCATGATGCTTCCCTGAACGAGGTTGATGGAAACGTTTATGTTATATTCGGGAACGAACTGGGAGTCAACAAGCTCCTTGACAACGACCGTCTGGTCACGTCCGAGTCCGACCCATACGTTGATGGAATCCTGCGAAACATCGGAAAGAACGGTGTAATCCTCAACGAAGGAGCCGAAGAAGGACTTTGTGCTGAACGACAGGCTCTTGAAGAACTGTTCCTTGCAGGAAGTGAAGTCCTTGGAAGCGGGCGCAAGCTCGAAATAGTCGATCTGGAGCGGCTGAGTACGGTACTGACGCATCCACGAGGAAACGGAAGCAACGTTATCCTTCAGCGTTGAGATCATCTGGGGGATCTTGTTTTTCTTCTCGATACATCTGTCGAGAACGATAGCAAGACGTTCAAGAGCGGCAGCCTCAGAACCGCCCTGATTTGAAAGCGACTCAATATTCGCCTTCTCCTCATAAAGAGCATCTCTCAGACGTGTGAATTCGGAGATAAGTTCGGGGATCTCCTTATCAACGTTATAATCGGTATACTTATCGGGGTTAGGTCCCGTGATCATAAGTATCTTTCTGTAATACTGGTTGACATCGTAAACAACGGAGTCCAGACGTCTCATAGAGTCGCCTATCTCACCGGGGATAACTTCCATAGTCAGGGTGTGCTTGCCCTTTGTCAGATAAACATAGGCAGGGTCGCCGTTATCATCTTCGGGAGATACGCATTCCCAGTCAGCATCGTAATAGAACTTCACCTGGGCATAAGCATCATTCGGAACTTCGCCGTCAATGTATACCCGGCGGTTCGAGTACATACCGCGCATAGAGTTCTGGCGTGCCTTGATGCCGAGCTTATAATATCCGTCCTTATCGACATCTACATTCCATGTGATAGACTGTCCTGCGCTGTCCCATGTACCCTCGCCTATTGTGTTATAACGCTGTTTTGTGGGGTTTGAGGGAGAAGTGAGGTAGCTGCCTCTGTCATATGTAGGATAAAGTGTCTGATCGGACTTGGTATCAGCGTGTTCGCCCTCGATGCGGATAACTTCGGCATCGGAATTAGCGGCGAGATCGGAATCGGAGGGCTTTGTATACTCAGCAAATCCCTTAGAATTCACGAGCTTTACCTCAGCGATAGCAACGCTTGCCTTATAGGATTCGAAAGTGATGGTGTGCTTGCCCTCATCGAAATAGAAATAGAGGGGGTCGTTGAACAGACCATCGACATCACGGAGAGAGATCGTCGTCCACTCGGGCTGTTCTACCTGCGGAGGACGCACCTCATTGTCCTTGGAATCTGTTTTGATGGGATACGCATTGACCCATGTTCTGGGGAAAGATGCACGGGTAGCGGTATCGTAAGGGGAAACGCCGTCTAAGAGGACGGACATTTCAGTGGTTGTGTTTCCGCCTGTGAGGGGGAAATATGTTACTTCGAGGTTATACGCACCGGCTGTGGGAACGTCCACCTCATAGGTAACAGCGCCCTCCTGGTTAGACCATACGAGAACGTTTTCCTTGCCCTCATAGGATTCTACTGAACATTCTGTTTCATCGGAAGCGTCTGTAAATTCGGCTGTGACCGTTTCCTCGGGGCGCGGCTTGTCTGCAATTTCGTCATAATAATCACTGTAAGTCTTTTGCTTTACGAAGCCTGACTGCTCGCTGTCGGAAGCGGTGTTTTCGGCGGAAGCGGACGTATCGGAATCCGCCGTGTCGGCTGTATCCGCAAAGACAGTCATCGGAACGGCAGAGCATGCCATTATCAGAGCAGCAGCCGAAGCCAGCAGCCTTTTCAGGTTGGATTTTTTAGACACTTAATGACCACCTTTCATAGGATTTAAGGACTTACGCAGGAAGAAACGATACACTTAAAATCAAAACATCATTCGTATCCGAGGCTTGGACACGAATGTTTTTGTGCAAAATGTATAATCTTATATCCCATTATATGTCATTCTGACTAATAACGCATAAGTATCTTACTAACATTATAACAATATGCATAAGATTTGTCAAGCGGACGGAAACGTTTAAGTTAAAATAACTTCGATATGACGTTTTTTTGGCGATTTTCACAAACACATCACTCACATGCTGTTGAAAATGACAATCAAAGGATAAATATGTGACAAATAAGAGAAAGCCGAGGAAGAATAAAGGAGATTTAAGGTTAGTTTAAAAATATGAACATCAAAAATGTTTACACTTTGTAAACGATTTCCGCATGCTTTTTTGTTGTGAAATGCGCATAAATTCGGCACAATGCACAAAATGAAAGTGACGGTAAATTTTTATGCAAATCGGCGGGGTTTGAGATTTTAATTTGCCGCCCAAATCTGTAAAGCATATGCTTGACATTGTATGTATTATGTGATATACTATAAATAAAGGAGATGATAGTTATGGCACAGACTATGGTCAATTTCCGAATGGACGAAGATCTGAAAAAAAATATGGAATCGACCTGCAAAGAGCTTGGAATGAATATGTCAACGGCATTTATTATTTTTGCCAAAAAGGTTGCGAGGGAAAAAAGGATACCTTTTGATGTCAGTGTTGATCCTTTCTACTCCGAAGAAAACATGAAGCGGCTCGAAAAGATCATTTCCGATATTGATTCGGGAAAAGCTAAGCTTGTTCTTCACGAACTAAATGATATAGATTAATATGAAAAAGCTCCCGATGTCAATATCGGGAGCTTTTTTCATATCAAATAGATGCAATGGAAAACCATTGCCGCAAAAAAAGAAGCACCCCGTCCGCTCTGCATACGGACGGGGTGCCTTTATATGATGTTAGAAAACGTAAGTAATCTAAATCGTGTGGGGGCTATGAATTAGCCTCTCTTCTTAGCGATAATTGCTGCAGCTGCAAGAGCAACAGGAATTACAGCCAGAGCAACAGGAGCGTTACCTGTAGGAATGTTCTCTACGGGAGCAACAGCTGTTGTCTCAGCGGGAGCCTCAGTTGCAGGAGCCTCTGTCTCAACAGGAGCCTCTGTGATAACCTCAGTCTCTACGGGAGTAGTCTCGATCTCATCGGGATCCTCAGTCTTGCCCTGGGAAGAATCAGCGGAATCGGAAGCTGCTTCCTGCTCAGGAACTGTAACTGTGCAGGATACCCACTCTACGTTCTGAGTAGAGAGGAGCTCAACGGAGTGGAGAACTACGGAAGCATCATAGAATCTACCTTCTGTCAGCTCATCCCAATCAAATGTGATTGTGTTTGTGCCCCAATCAACAAGACCGGAAGCGGAGAACTGCTTGGAGAAGTCTCTGTTCAGTACGATTGCGCCTGTGAACATTGATACGCCCCAAGGATCGTAGGAATCCTTAGTGTTGTCTGTATCCCAAACGCCGTTTGTAGCTGTCCAGTTGAGGTTTGCACCGCCAACAGACTTAGCCCAAGCTCTGTATGCAGCATCATCGAAGTTGTCCTTAGCTGTGAATGTCAGTGTAACGCCGCTGTTGTCAGCGATAGCATCACGGATCTGACGGAGAGCATCAGGCTTCCAAGCTCCGAGGTCAGCAGATACAGTCTTAACAACGCCGCTATCTACTGTGATACCGGACTTAAGACCAACCTTGTTGGACTCGAACTTTGTGAACAGTGTTTCAGCTGTAGGAGTTGTGGACTTAACCTCAACGCCAACATATGTGCCCTTAGAAGCAGCCTTTGCAGCCTCGATAGCAGCATCGTAAGCATCAAGAGAGCCGAGCTTGAGGTCAGCAGCGAGTGCATCGTATGCAGCCTTAGCATCTGTAGAAGCCTTAACAGCAGCATCGTAAGCCTTAACGTCATCAGCATACTTCTTAGCAGCTGTGTTATGTGTAGCTACATCAGCCTCAGCAGCAGCAGCAAGGAATTCACCCTTCTTTGTTGTAGAAGTGATTACCTTCTTACCAGCAACTTCTTCCCATGTAACAACTTCATCGCCAGGAACTGTTACAGCACCTGTGCCATCGAGGTCGATAGAAGAATCAGTAGGCTTTGCAGGAGCTGCAGCAGGAACTGCCTTAGAAGCAGCATCATACTTAGCAAATACAGCCTTAGCATCTGTAAGAGCCTTGATTGTAGTTGCAGCAGCATCATCAGAGATCTCGTAGATTGCAAGATCCTGGAGACC
>USNJ01000036.1 GCA_900556055.1 uncultured Ruminococcus sp. | reverse complement strand
ATTTCCGCAGCTATTGAAATCTCCCGAAAAAAATGTTATAATGTATTCATATGATATTTTATGATAAAGGAAGATGAAAATGGCTAATTCTTTATGGGCAGGACGTTTTTCAAAGGAAATAGATTCTAAGGTAAATGACTTCAATTCCTCCGTTTCATTCGATGCAAGAATGTACCGCCAGGATATCAGAGGCTCAATAGCTCATGCTACCATGCTGGGCGACTGCGGCATTATCGAGAAGCATGAAAGCGAAAAGATCGTTGATGGTCTGAAAGGCATTCTTGCTGATATCGACAGCGGAAAGCTTCTTATTGATCCCAATGCTGAGGACATTCATATGTTCGTTGAGCAGGAGCTTACAAACCGTCTCGGAGATACCGGAAAAAGACTTCACACAGCAAGAAGCCGAAACGATCAGGTCGCGCTGGATATCAGACTTTATCTGCGTGACGAGATCGCAGAGCTTATACCTATGGTGAAGAAGCTTATTGCAGCTCTCTGCGATATTGCCGAAAAGAATCTTGATACTGTTATGTGCGGATATACACATCTCCAGAGGGCGCAGCCCATCACTCTCGGACATCACCTTATGGCATATGCGAATATGCTTTCCCGTGATATAGGACGTTTAAAAGATACAAACAAAAGAATGGACAGATGCCCCCTCGGAAGCGGCGCACTTGCTTCAACGACATATCCGATCGACAGAAAGGAAGTTGCCGATCTTCTCGGATTTGCCGATGTGACACAGAACAGCCTTGACGGCGTTTCCGACCGTGATTTCTGCATAGAGCTTGCATCTGCGCTTTCTATTCTTATGATGCATCTTTCGAGATTTTCCGAGGAGATAATCCTCTGGTGCAGCTGGGAATTCAAATTCATCGAGCTTGATGACGCTTATGCAACAGGCTCATCTATCATGCCGCAGAAAAAAAATCCCGATATCACCGAGCTTATAAGAGGAAAGACAGGCAGAGTTTACGGCGATCTGACAACCCTCCTCACTATGATGAAGGGACTGCCGCTTGCGTATAACAAGGATATGCAGGAGGATAAGGAAGCTATTTTCGATGCTATCGACACGGTAAAGCTTTGCCTCGGCACATTCACACCGATGCTCGAAACTATGCGTGTCAATAAGGAGAATATGCGTGCCGCAGCAGCTAAGGGCTTCATTAATGCGACCGACTGCGCAGATTATCTTGTCAAGAAGGGTCTGCCCTTCCGTGACGCTTACAAGATCACGGGAACTCTCGTTGCACGCTGCATCGAGCTTGGCACAACTCTTGAAGCACTTCCGCTTGACGAGTACAAGAAGCTCTGCGATACATTTGATACCGATGTTTATGATGCTATCAACCTTGATACCTGCGTAAACATGAGAAAAGCACAGGGCGGACCTTCCCCTGAATCCGTAATGATGCAGATCGAATATATCAGAGCATTTATCCTTGATATGTGATCCTGTTAAAAAAAACAGCGTCCCGAAGATGATCGTTTTCGGGACGCTGTTTTTATTTTGTGCGGCAGAGCTTTTCCGTTTTGTTTATCATGAAAAGCAGAAGGATAAAGAAAAATGCCATGTATGCGGGCATGAGCTTCAGGCTGACATGGTTTGCGATAAGCCCGAAAAGCGGCGGCATGAATGTCGAGCCGACGTATGCGCTTGCCATTTGTATGCCGATAATTCCCTGTGAATTTTCAGCACCGAAATTGTCCGGTGTTGAGTGGATAATGCAGGGATAGACGGGCGCACAGCCTAAGCCTATCACAACAAATCCGATAAGCGAAACGATCTTTATCGGCACGGCTATGCAGATCACGCCGAAAAGTGCGATCGATGTTCCGATGCGTATCATTCTGTTGTCGCCCATCTTGTCGGAGATGAATCCCGAGAGAAAACGTCCCGCAGTTATGCCGATGAAGAAAAGTGAGCCGAATGCTGCGGCTTCGTCCTTGGTTGCACCTCTTGCGCCTTCAAGATAGCTGCTTGCCCAGAGCATCGCAGTTGATTCGGCGGCGCAGTATGCGAAAAATCCCGTCAGAAGATAGGGTACGCCCTTTATCTTCAGCGCACCCCTCAGTCCGAGAACTTTGGTGCTTTTGCTTTTCTCCTCAGTGCTGCTGTTTATTTTCCACAGCGGCAGAGTCAGCAGAAGAACGGCGGTTATGCCGAACTGGAGATAGGAAACTGTCCTGTAACCTTCATTCCATGATGAATGTGTGAGGGCATAGCTCATTATGTAGGGGCTGATTATCGTTCCGACACCCCAGAAGCTGTGCAGCCAGCTCATATGCCGTGAACTGTAATGGAGAGCGACATAGTTGTTCAGTGCCGCATCAATAGCACCTGCGCCCAGACCGTAGGGTATACCCCAGAGGCACATCTGATAGAATTCGGTCACTGTTGAAAATCCGAAAAGAGCTGCCGCCGTGAGAAAAACGCTCACGGCTGTAACTATCTTAGTGCTGAATTTTTTTGTGAGACGTTCGGACATAAGTCCCGAAATTATAGTTCCGCCTGCGATTATCATTGATATCATGCCCATGTAGGAGAGCGGAACATCCAGATCGGTGCGGATAGTCGGCCATGCAGATCCGAGCAGCGAATCGGGCAGTCCAAGACTTATAAAAGCGAGATAAATAACAGCCAGAAGCAGAAGATACATATAAAACCATTCCTTATAATTCAATGTGATTTTAGTATTAATGTGTGATGACCGGAAAATTATATCACAGCCGCCGGTAAATGTCAATTGAAAAATCACAATACATACGCAAAAAAATGCCCCGGCCATAATGTGACCGGGGCAAAGCTATGCGTAGGATTACTTGGAGATAAGAGCAAGTGTATCTCTTGCGATAAGCAGCTCTTCGTTTGTGGGAACTACCCAAACTTCAACCTTGGAATCATCTGCGGAGATCTTGCAGAGCTTTCCTCTGAGACCGTCGTTCTTGGAATCATCGAGCTTGATGCCGAAGAAATCCATGTTGTCGCAAACGTCCTTACGAACTTCGGGAGCGTTCTCTCCGATGCCGCCGGTGAACAGAACAGCGTCCAGCCCGTTCATGGCTGCGGCGTAGGAGCCGATGTACTTCTTGATCTCGTAACGGAGCATATCGCCTGCGAGGAGAGCCCTCTTGTCGCCCTTTGCAGCTGCTGCAGCGATATCTCTGTTATCGCTGGAGATGCCCGAAATTCCGAGGAAACCGGACTTCTTGTTGAGGTATTCGCTCATCTGATCTGCTGTAAGACCGAGCTTCTTCTGAACAAATTCAACAGCGGAAGGATCGACAGCACCGCTTCGTGTTCCCATCAGAACGCCGTCAAGGGGAGTGAAGCCCATTGTAGTGTCGATGGACTTGCCGCCTTCGATAGCAGTGATGGAAGAACCGTTTCCGAGGTGGCAGGAAACTATCTTGAGATCCTTGATATCTCTGCCCATAGCCTTAGCGAGAGCAGCGGAAACGAATCTGTGTGATGTGCCGTGGAAGCCGTACTTTCTTACGTGCAGCTTTTCATAGCACTCATAGGGCAGACCGAACATATAAGCCTTTTCGGGCATTGTCTGATGGAATGCAGTATCGAAAACAACTACCTGAGGACAGGTTGCGGGAATTACCTTCTTGCAGGCTCTGAGAGCGAGTGCGTGAGGGTGGTTATGTACGGGAGCAAGCTCGGACAGACCGTCGATCTTGTCGATAACCTCGTCTGTAACGAGAGTTGTTTCGCTGAATACCTCAGCACCCTGTACTATTCTGTGACCGACTGCGGAGATCTCGTCCATGGATTTGATAACGGCAGCATCGCCTGTTGTGAGAACTTCAACGAGCTTCTCAAAAGCTTCTGTATGAGTGGGGAATGAGCAGTCAGCGTCGTATGTGCGTCCGTCGCCTGTCTTATGGGAGATATGACCGTCGATGCCGATACGGTCGCAGTTACCCTTTGCGATAACGCTTTCATCGTCCATATTGATAAGCTGATACTTGAGTGAAGAGCTTCCTGCATTTACAACGAGAATCAACATAATTTATATCCAGACCTTTCAATTAAAATTACCGTCTAACATTTTACCACTATTTCTGACAAAAATCAAGACTTTTGTGTAAATATCGGAGGTAATATTGATGTAGTTTTGTAAATACTTGAAATCTGAGAGAATTTGTGATATAATATATATCAAAGAAGGTGTTGGGCAATGAATGTTGTTTATTCAAAAGATGCGCTTAAATTCCTTGCAAAAGCAGAAAAGAAAATTGTCAGCAACATACGTGAAGCTATTGGGGGGCTTCTTCATAAGCCGCCTGAGGGTGATATTAAACCAATGGAAGGTTATAAAGACGGACGTTACAGGCTGCGTGTCGGTAAATATCGAGTAATTTACCGATTTGATGATAATGACGGTTTACAGATATTATTTATTATAGATATTGGTTCACGTGGGGATATTTATAAGTAAAAGGAGGTTTTTACTATGTCACCAAGAACACAGCAGGTTGCAATGATGTTTGATATGCTTCCCGAGCATGAGCAGGAGCTTGCTTATGAAACTCTGAAACGTTTTGTTATGGCATGGGATCCCGAATTTACAAAGGTCACGCCTGAAGAACGAAATTCGATCGAACATGCCGAAAAAAGCGGGTTCGTTCCCGAAGATGAGATCGATTGGAACGATCTGAGCAAATATGTTTGAATACAACAAAGGCAGGTCACATCAGCTGACCTGCCTTTGTTGTATTATTAAGATCACGTATTCCCCGAAGCCATTCTGCTGTAATATTCGCTGAGCTTTCCTGCGATCTCCGCTTTGAGTATCATGCAGTCCGCTTCGAGCGAACGGTTCGCATAGACTCCGCTGCCTGCCAGGGAATATGCCCTTTCGGCTCTTTCGATAGCCTGGCGGTAATCGCCCTCGCTGTACGCCTGTTTCGCAAGATTATAGTATGATATGGCAAGAAGTGCCGAAAATTCGTCGTTTGCAGAACCGAGTGCCAGTGCATCCTCCGCAGAATCCGCAGCCTCACGCCAGAATTTCTCACGGATAAGCACCTTTGTGTTTTCAAGCTTGCGCAGTATCTCATCAGCCGATGTTTCCGCTTCCGACGGCATCAGCCCCGCAAGATTGAGGTCGAGCTTTCTAGCCAGATATTCAAGCGTTTTCACGGAGGGAGTGGCACTTCCGCTTTCGATCTGACTGAGCATATTCCTTGTTATGAAATCACCCACTACCTCGCTCTGCGTCATTTTTTTTGCAAGACGTGCTTCTTTTATCTTTTTGCCAAGCTCGGCGGGATCCATTCGCAGCCGCTCCTTTCCTTTTATATATAATGGAAACCTCGTTTAAACCTCCCTCACGGCAAATTTTCTACGACTTTGCACATCTTCTGCGTTAGCGAAACTTGAAATACATCAAGTATTTACTGCGTTTCGCTGCCTTGAAGCTGCGCAAAGTCCCAACGAAAATTTGCTCGTGTTCCGGCTTAAACGAGAACCCCTAATGTAAATTTGATTTACATATATTTTATCAGATTTGATTACGAATTGCAATAGGCAAAAACTTTTATATTGCATAATCATTTGCCTGCAATATTGTACAACATCAACAAAGTTGATCGGGCAGAAAAAAATATTGCAAAGGTATATTGACATTTTGTGATTAATATTTTATAATTAATGTAAATGAAATTTACGGGGAGGAAAAGCTATGAATGAATGGTGGAACGGACTGGATACGGCACTGAAGGTACTGTACTGCATAGCCATACCGTCCTCGCTTATCCTTATAATACAGACGCTGATATCGCTCTGCGGCATAGGCGGCGGGGGACATGACTTCAACGTCAGCGACACTTCGGGCATCGACATGGGCGATATCGACATTCCGTCCGATGCGGGCGCTGATTTTGATATTGATGTCGATGTTGATGTTGATGCGGATATCGGCACGGATCATGACATAGATATAGATCATGATGCCGATCAGGGAGATGTTTCCGATCTCGGCGGACTGCGGCTTTTCACTGTGCAGACAGTGATAGCGTTCCTGACAGTTTTCAGCTGGACGGCGATAGTCGCAAAGGGCGGCGGAACCGGCACATTCGCAGCTATGCTGATAGGCACGGCGTTCGGCGCAGCAGCTATGTACGGCGTTGCAAAGATAGTCAGCCTTTCGGGAAAGCTTGCGGAAAACGGCACGGTGCAGCTGAAAAACGCCCTCGGCGAACACGGCACAGTCTATCTGACGATACCGCCTTCGGGCAGCGGAGAGGGAAAGATAACCGTTACCGTTCAGGGCAGATTTATGGAGCTTGCGGCGGTGCAGGACGGCAGTGATCCGATAAAGACAGGCACGTCCGTCCGAGTTACCGATCTGGTCGGCGATACGCTTGTGGTGGAAAAAGACGGAGAGATCCGTTAAATTATAGGGAGGTATTTTTATGGGTGGCATGGAGGTTCTTACTGCGGTGCTGATAATCGTCGCAGTGCTTGTTGCGGCAGTGATCGCACTTCTTTCGAGGTTCAGAAAGTGTCCGTCGGACAAGGTGCTTGTTATCTACGGTAAGGTCGGAACGGATTCAAACGGGGTCACGAAAAGCGCAAAGTGTATCCACGGAGGTGCGGCGTTCATCGTTCCCGTTATCCAGTCTTATCAGTATCTTGATCTGACGCCTATTTCCATCAACGTCGATCTGAAAAATGCGCTGTCAAAGCAGAATATCCGTGTTGATGTTCCTTCGAGATTTACTGTCGGAATATCCACGGAACCGGGCGTTATGCAGAATGCGGCGGAACGTCTTCTGGGACTCAAAATGCTTGAGATACAGGAGCTTGCGAAGGATATAATCTTCGGTCAGCTGCGTCTTGTTATCGCAACTATGGATATCGAGGAGATCAACACGGACAGAGATAAGTTCCTTGTTGCTGTATCCAATAATGTTGAGATCGAGCTTAAAAAGATAGGTCTTAGACTTATCAACGTCAATGTTACCGATATCAACGACGAATCGGGATACATCGAAGCACTCGGTAAGGAAGCTGCCGCAAAGGCTATAAATGACGCAAGAAAGAGCGTTGCCGAGCAGGACAGAGATGGTGCTATCGGTGAAGCAAACGCAAGACGTGACCAGAGAATACAGGTAGCTGCTGCAAATGCGTCAGCTATCGAGGGTGAAAACAACGCTAAGATCGAGATCGCACAGTCTGAGGCTGTAAGACGTCAGAAGGAAGCCGAGGCAGATGCAAAGGCATCGAATGACGCTAAGATCGCAGTAGCTCAGACAGGCAGGGACGGTGAGATCGGTCAGGCAAACGCTATGAAGGAGCAGAGGATCCAGGTAGCAGCCGCAAATGCTGCCGCTATCGAGGGTGAAAACAGCTCTAAGATCGCTGTTGCTCAGTCGGACGCAGCAAGACGTGAGAAGGAGGCTGAGGCTCTCCGCATTGCGACAGCTGCTGAGGCTGTTCAGGCTGCAAAGGCAAAGGCTGAGGCTTATGAGTCGCAGCAGGAAGCTGAGCTTAAGAGAGCGGAGCTTGAAATGGCAAGCCAGAAGGCTGATATCATCGTAAAGGCTCAGATCGAAAAGGAAAAGGCTGAGATCGCAGCAGAAGCAGAGGCTGAGGTCATCAGACGCAAGGCCAAGGGTGAAGCTGACGCTGCATTCGCAAAGATGGCTGCCGAAGCCCGCGGTGCTCAGGAGATACTCGAAAAGCAGGCTGAAGGTATGAAGAAGCTTATCGACGCTGCCGGCGGAGATGCTGATTCCGCTGTCAAGCTGATAGTTGCCGACAAGCTTGAAGAGCTTATGAGGATCCAGGTAGATGCTATCAAGAACATAAAGATAGACAAGATCACTGTCTGGGACAGCGGATCAAATGCCGACGGAAAGAGCGCAACGTCCGACTTTATCTCGGGACTTATGAAGTCTGTTCCGCCTATGAATGAGCTTTTCAAGCAGGCGGGAATGGAACTCCCTCAGTTCCTCGGAAAGGACGCAGGAACGGAAGCTGCTCACGACGAACCGACCGTGACTGCTGATGACGCTGAAAAATCTGAGGATATTCAGGCTGACTGATACCACGTGCATTAAAGCTCTAAAATGAGCCGTAAGTGGATATTGCCGCATTTATGCTGACAATGTCCACTTTTATTTGTTAAATCTGCATAAAATCCATCTGGAATTTTCATAAAAATTATAAAATGATACAAATGCTATTGAAATTAACGCAACATTGTGGTAAAATATAATCAGACCAAATTGAGTTACAGAAAATATTCTGTTCCGGTTCAGGGGATATTTTCGGAAAGGAACATGATCATGGCTCTAATGTCATTAAAAGATAAGGAAAAATACATCGGGCTGCAGAATTTTCTCCTGAAATCCAACGAGAAAAAGCTGATGGTTTCAATGGAGATCCTTATGCAGACCACGGCACTGTATATCAAGAACAGAAAAAGCAGCATCGCCGAAGATCTTTCCGCACTCAAAAACACCCAGAAGATAAACATTTTTTTCTCGCGATATGATTCAGCAATGAGATCCATGGATGAGCTGATCGCTATCGAGCCTTATTTTGATTTCCTGCCGCCTAAGCCGTCCGAGGAAAAGGCAAAGCTGGAGGGTATGCTGGAGGGACTTCTGAACGGACTTATCAAGCGTTCGTGGGAATATGTGATGAGCGGTGCGGGATATGACCCGTCAGTGTTCGTCAAAACGGATTCCGAGGATATTTACAAGAAGTTTTTTGCGGCTTTCGAGCCGTATAAGGACAGACTGCCGCAGGGCAACCTCGATACCCTTGAAGAGCTTCGCAACAAGATACTTTCCGATGCTGAAGAAAGCCTGGAAAACGACGAACACAAGGGAAAAGAAGGCTTTTCTGCTGTTATCTGACAATTCAAATCTGCATTGTGCATAAATAATGTGTGTGCTGACGCTGCTGATTTGTGCATATTTGGATTTTATGAAATATACCGTCCTTTTGGGCGGTTTTATTTTTGCTTTTTTGCATATTATATCGGGATATCGGAATGTAAAAACAGGCAATAATGCACAGATTTTGACAATATGTTAATGCGTTCATACTTTTGAATTTTCATCTCATAGGGATATAATAGGTATTGAAATAAAGAGAGAAAAGGGGTAATTCGGAATGAAAAACGTTTCTGAATCACACAAGACTTTAATAAAAATTGTTGCCGCAGGTCTTATGGCAGCACTTGTTTACGCAGGAAACTATCTCCAGATACAGATACCGAACGGCATACTGCTGACAAGGATCCATCTGGGAAATTCAATGTGTCTGCTCGCCGGACTGCTTTTCGGACCTGTTATCGGCGGACTTTCATCGGGTATAGGCGCAGCACTGTTTGATCTGTTCACACCTGCTTATGTGCTTTCTGCACCGTATACGTTCATTTCCAAGTTCGCAATGGGCTATGTTGCGGGCGCATTTATGAAAAATCTGACAAGAAAGAACAGCGAGAAGGCTGTTTCCAATGCGATAATCGCAGGTATCTCGGGTCAGCTGACTTACATTGTGCTTTATCTGCTGAAATCCTTCTTTACGGTGCTTATCGTAAACGGCGCAAACGATGCAAGCTATGCGGCTGCATGGACGGCTGTCGGAAATAATGCCATCACATCGACGATCAATGCTGTCGCTGCGGTAGTTATCTCCGTTCCGCTGACTATCGCACTGAAAAAGGCACTGAAAACCACAGAGATAGGCGAGCTTATCAACGCTCCCGCACCCGAAAAGAAAGGCTGGCTCAATCCTCTGACAGGCACGCTCACAGTTCTTGTCTGCATACTGACGACTGCTTACTGCATGAATATCGCAGCTCAGTCCAAGATCGAAAAGGCTCAGAATGAAGAAAAGCAGCAGCTTGAGGACAGGATCACAGAGCTGGAAAACAAGCTTGATATGCTGGCTGAAAATCAGGGATTTGAGTTCCCCGCAGAAACAGAAGCAGCCGAAGAAGAATGATATTGCGCCGATAAATCCGCCCGTTTGCCGACAGAAATGCAGCAGATGGGCGGATTTTTTGTGCAAATATGAAAAAATCATCAAAGAAGTGCGTTTTTCTTGACGTGTCAGGCATATTATGATATAATAAAAAACTGATGTTTATCGGTTACAGAAAAAATACAATTGAGCGCAGCAGGGTTACAGTTTGGGTAAAACTGTTGACTTTTCGCTGATGCACTGCTATTATATCATTGTAATAATTTTCAAGGGAGGAATGAAAAATGAGCGAATTTTCCGATCTCTGCCCGGGCTGCATGGAGCCTAAGGAAGAAGGCACAGAAACCTGCCCGCACTGCGGATATAATGAACACGCTCCTTTTCTGCCGTCTTATCTTCCTCCGAGATATATGCTCTGCGAAAGATACCTGATAGGCAGGCTGCTCAGCTATAACGGCGAGGGCGCTTCCTATATCGCATATGATACATATACAGAAACAAAGGTTGCTGTCAGGGAATATATGCCCGACACGCTCTGCTCGAGAGAAAGAGGAAATGCGGAAGTCATTCCCGATAAAAACAAGATCGCGCAGTATAAAACATATATGTCCGAGTTTATTGAGCTGAATAAGCTGCTCACCAAAATGCGGACGCTCAATCACATAAATTCCTGCAAAGAGGTGTTTTGTGCTAATAATACGGCGTATGCGATACTGACATACACCGAGGGAAAAACGCTGCTCGAATATCTCCAGGATCATGCGGGGGAGCTGTCGTGGGACGAGGTAAGGGCAATATTCCCGCCGATATTCACAACGCTTTCGCTTGTGCATAACGCAGGACTTGTCCACAGGGGAATATCTCCCGAAACAATAATCGTGAGCGACAAGGGCGAGCTGAAGCTTACAGGCTTCTGCATACCCGATTCAAGAACGGCAAACACAGACCTCGCTCCCGAGATCTTTTCGGGATATGCCGCTCCCGAGCAGTATTCGTCAAATAACTGGCAGGGAACATGGACCGATGTTTACGGCATTTCCGCCGTGCTTTACAGAATGCTGACGGGCGTTGTTCCGCCTGAGGCGATCAGCAGGACAAATAACGACAACCTTGTTGAGCCGTGCGGACTTGATCCGAATGTCCCGAAGAATGTTTCAAAGGTGATAATGAACGGCATGAACCTGTCCGGCGAGATGCGGATACAGACTATAACGGAGCTTGTAACGATGCTTTTTGAGCAGCCCGATTATATGTCGCCGTCCAAGACTGCCGCAACATCCACTATCACATTCAACAGGGATATGCTCAAAAATGCACATTCCTCCGAGCGTGTGCCATATGAACATCAGACACCCGCAAAGAGCAGGAGCAGACACGCAATTTTCATAGCTGTCGGCGTTGCAACGCTTGCGGTAATGTTCGCTGTCATGATAATCATGCTTTTTGCGCTGGGCAGAACAGATGTCAGAAACGATAATTCGCCCGCAGCAAGCGGAACGGTCACTGTGATATCCAGCGAAAGCACCATGCCTGTGCTGACTGAGCCTGAAACGATCGAAACGAACGCCGTCACGACCGCACAGCAGAAGCCGTCAGCGATCTATATAATGAGTGATTTCAAAGGCAAATATTACGACACGATCAAGAATTCCGAGACATATAAGGATAACCTGATCTTCGTTCCCGAATATAAATATGACGAGAACGTTGAAAAGGGCATTATCATATCCCAGTCGATAGACAAGGGCGCAAATTACGAGAAAAATACGGAGCTGAAGCTTGTAGTCAGCCTTGGCTCGAAGTATGTTTCCGTTCCCGAGTATATAGGCATCTCGAAGAAGGATTATTTCAGCATGCTGACTTCGGCGGGAATAAAATTCGTCGAAGAGGAGGAAGAGACCTCCGATGTCCTTGAAGGCTATGTTATACGAACAAGCATCGAGCCGGGAGAACAGCTTGATATCGAAAAGGGCGAGGAGCTTGTGGTGTATGTTGCGGTAAATCCGCCCGATATGACTGGTATTTCCGCGCCTGAAACATCTGAGACGGTCACGACTGTCCCTGTGATAGACGTTCCGCCAGAGACGACTGCGACTACGCTTGAAACCGATGATCCGCTCAACCTTATCGTGAGCAGACCCGCATATTGATAAAAAAACCGCAGACCGAAAAGATCTGCGGTTTTTGTTACATCATTGTTTCTTTTATGCCTGTCAGGTCCTTGATGACCTCGCCTGCGATGATAAGTCCGACGACTGACGGAACAAACGCCGTGCTTCCGGGGACTGCACGTCTTTGTGTGCATTTTCTTGCCGTTCCCGGAGGACAGATGCAGTGGCTCTTACAGCTTGCTGCGCCGTCTTCCTGCGGGATTATCGGCTTTTCTCTGGAATATACTACTTTAAGCTTCTTTATCCCAAGCCGCTTCAGCTCATATCGCATGACCTTTGCAAGCGGACATACCGATGTGCTGTAAATGTCAGCGACTTCAAACGCTGCGGCATTGACCTTGTTTCCTGCACCCATTGAGCAGATGATCGGCGTTTTTACGGCATTCGCACGCTTTACAAGCTCAAGCTTTCCCGTCACCGTGTCGATAGCGTCGATGATGTAGTCGTACTGCGTGAAGTCGAACTGATCGGCGGTCTCTGGCATATAGAACATTCTGTGCTTTGTTACCTTGCAGTCCGGGTTGATGTCAAGTATTCTTTCCTCGCAGACATCGACCTTGTACTTGCCGACAGTCGAACGCAGGGCGATTATCTGCCTGTTAAGATTGGTCAGACACACCTTGTCATCGTCGATTATGTCTATCGCACCTACACCGCTGCGCACGAGAGCCTCGACTGCATATCCGCCGACACCGCCTACTCCGAACACCGCAACACGGGCATTTGCGAGCTTTTCCATTGCTTCTTCACCGAAAATAAGCTCGGTCCTCGAAAACTGATTAAGCATTTTATTTCATTCCTTTTTATCTCAGATAATACACATCAATTTCGTATGATTTTATTATTATACTATATATTGCGGATAAAATCAACTGTTTTTTCGGATTTTTTCTTCTGACTGATGCTTCTTTATCGGCGGATACCGAAATATAATTATATTGAGAGCCACATATGCATCAGTGGTTTTATCGTGCAGTATTGCCAAAACAGCGTGGTTTTCGGCATGAAAATCTTTTTTTCGGAAAATTTGAAAAAACCCTTGACAAGGCGTGATTTATAGTGTATAATATGTAAAGCTTCGGTACTTTACATTATTCGGCGGAGGTGCGGTATGAGTAACGGCAAGGATCTGAATATGTCGGTTCTGCTGGATTATTATTCCGCTATGCTGACGGATAAGCAGAAGGACGTTATGGAGCTTTATTATAATGAGGATCTTTCGCTCGGTGAGATCGCAGATTATGCGGGCATCACAAGACAGGGCGTAAGAGACAGCATCAAGAGAGGCGAACAGATACTTCTCGAAACGGAAGAAAAGCTGGGCTGCTGCCGCAAGGCCAAACAGTTCCGTGAGATAATGGATTCCGTTGAGAAACTCGCTTATGATATAGCCCGCAAGAATGATACCTACGATTTTTCAAAGGGTCTCGGCAGAAGGGCGGAAGCAATTCTCGGAATAATCCGTGATAATAAAGAACTTTTCTGACAATAAAGGACAAGGAGTGTTATTATGGCGTTTGAGGGACTTTCCGAAAAACTTGGCGGCGTGTTCAAGCGCCTGAAAAGCAGAGGAAAACTGACAGAATCCGATGTAAGAGAAGCAATGCGCGAAGTCAAGATGGCACTTCTCGAAGCTGATGTAAGCTATAAGGTAGTCAAGGATTTCGTTGCGAAGGTAACTGAAAAGGCTGTCGGCGAAGAGGTCCTCACAAGCCTTACACCGGGTCAGCATGTCATAAAAATAGTAAACGATGAGCTGATCGCTCTGATGGGCGAACAGAACTCACGCATAAATATTCCCGCAAAGCCGCCGTGCGTTATCATGATGTGCGGTCTTCAGGGCTCCGGTAAGACGACTCACTCTGCAAAGCTGGCGAAGATGCTGAAAAAGGGCATGAATCCGGAGGATTTCGCGGGCTACCTGATGATTCACAAATATGGCACATGCCCGCACGGCGGCCTCGGCCTCGGCTTGGAGCGGCTGACGGC
>USNJ01000035.1 GCA_900556055.1 uncultured Ruminococcus sp. | reverse complement strand
AAGGATTTTTAACGCAGTCTGCGGCAAAATTTGCCGAAAAGACGTGCGCATATGCTTGTGAAGACAGGTTCTTATATTCTGACATATTAAATCGTGTGCAGAAGGGCATCATTTCTTTTGCCCAGGAAATACTCCTTTGCGGTTTCTCCGGGAACAGGACGTGCAAATCGGAAGCCCTGAATATACGATGCTCCGATGCTGCTGACGATCTCCTCCTGCTTTTCCGTTTCAACGCCCTCCGTCAGTATCTTTATGTTCTGATTTATGAAGGCTTTGGAGATGAAATTCAGCACGGAATACGCCTTTTCGGACTTTTCCGCACTTCGGACGAGCGATTTATCAATTTTCAGATACTCAAACGGCAGCTCGACCATGTTTGAAAAGTTTGAATATCCCGTTCCGAAATCGTCCATGTAGAACTTTATTCCGATCACGCCAAGCTTATCCATCATCTGCTTTACATGTGCAAAATTGTCGATAAGCACACTTTCGGTTATCTCTATCCTTAACTTTTCCGCAGGGATATTATGCTTTTTGACAACATTTTTTACTTCGTCGATTATGTCGTCACGCATTATCTGATGAACAGAGAAATTGACCGAAATAGCATCAAAATCCACATTATCCCTGATAAGCGATGCAATAAATCCGCATGCCTTATCAAGAACTATCTCACCGAGCCGCACTATCATGCCCATTTCCTCGGCAATAGGTATGAACTCATCGGGATATATCGGACCTATTTCTGTCTTGTTCAGTCGAACGAGTGACTCAGCCGTTCTGAAGCAATGCTTTGAAATGTCGTAGATAGGCTGATAATAGACCTCAAAATTGTTGTCATCCGAATTAAGCTCATGCTTTAAGATCTCTGCGATCTGCTTTCTGCGTGTAACTGCCCTGTACGTGTCATCGCCGCAGACATATACAGATCTTGCTTTTCTGAGCTTTGCCCGGACTGCACCGTATTCAAGCATATCCGAAAGCTGATCCTCATTTTCCGCCTTGCATGGGCAGTGAACGGTGCTGATGCTTATGCCGCAGAGGACATCAGTTCCATCTATGCAGAACTTTTCGGAAAATCTTTGCTGAAGCTCAGAAAGATACTTCTCCGTTTCATCGGGCGGCATTTTATCGAATATGAAGGCAAAGCCGTTGTCCGAATAACGGTATCCCAATGAATGCGGAAGAACGCTGTCAAAATATCCCGCTATCATAATTATGAGCCTGTTGTATTTTTGTCTGCCGAGAATATCGCAAAGCTCCTGAACATTTGATATCTCGATAAGTGCGCATGAAAAGCTTTTCAGCTTATTCATACGGTTGCCGACAGCAGTGATAAAGCTCTTATGCCCGTTAAATCCCGTATCGCTGTCGATATCGACAATGCCATGCTCCAGAAACAGGAGCATGAGCAGCAGAAGGCTGACAGCCGCAGTACCGGTCAGAAGCACATCGTCCAGAATAAACTGAAGCGTCATAACAATGCCCGACATTATCGGGAACATGATTATCAGCTTCTTCATGCGTCCCGTGATCTTTGAGCCGCTTTTTATCGCCGAAACGATTATTACCAGCACGGAATATATCAGTATCACATATGTGATTTTTGAGAGCGGACCTCTGTTATATCCATTGTCATCATAATAGAACAGCAGCTTTGTCATCGGCGATGCTGCCGAAATAAGCACTCCCGCCAGTATAGGCAGGAAAACAGCAGTCAGATATCTTTTCTGCCTTTGAGTATTTTCCTTTTCTATTATCATGATAAAATACACCGCAAAACAGAAAATCAGCATAAACAGCGTCGAAAAATACAGCACTGTTACAGTATTGTTCACCCAGAGCGGGATCTGACCGAAAATGTCGATAAATGACGATGTAAGGATATTCAGAAAGCAGTTTATTGAAATAAGGAATGAGCAGCAGGTAAATGTCACTTTCTTTTTTGTCCAGCAGGGATCGTTGATAAACATTGATATTCCCGTCAGCAGCGAAAAATACAATGCAATATATTCTGCCGTAGTATTGAATGTCATTGATATGCCCCCTTTTCAAAAAGGACGCTATTTCGAGGGATCTATGTATTTTGCATATCCCTTGAGATAAACGCAGCCTGAAATTATCGTAAGTACTGCCGATATCCAGATAAGTATGTCACAGACAAGTCCGAAATGAGAAAATCCCGGAACGAACTGCGCCATAAGAAGGATAGCGATTATTGCGACCATTGTAAACGCTGTTTTAAGCTTGCCCCAGATGCCTGCGGCAACAACAACGCCTTCCTTTGCGGTAACAAGGCGGAGTCCCGAAACCATGAATTCTCTTGCGAGAATGATTATTACAGGAACAGCGCCGATAAATCCGCATTCGATAAATCCGACAAGCGCTGCCATTACCAGCACCTTATCGGCAAGCGGATCGAGAAATTTTCCGAAATCCGTGATAAGATTTCTGCTTCTTGCAATATGTCCGTCAAGCGCATCTGTTATCGAAGCAATCGCAAAAACAACAAATGCCAGCAGATAATTGCACGGTATTGAGTCCACCAGCAGGAAAAGCAGGAAAAACGGAACAAGTATAACCCTGATTATAGTGAGCTTATTCGGCAGGTTCATCGGTTCTCTCTCCTATCAGATCATAATCAAGAATATCGTCAATGCGGACATTCACAAACTTTCCTATAACAAGCTTGCGGTCGGGCGACTTAAAGAAGATCTTTCCGTCGATATCGGGCGCATCCATAGCACTTCTTCCGAAATAGCAGTCGCCGTAGCGGTCGTAGCCCTCAGTAACTACTTCGAGGACTTTTCCTCTCAGCTCAACATTCTTGCGGTCAACAACTCTCATCTGCTCTTCCATTATAATATCCGCACGATGCTCCTTTACCTCATCTTCGATCTGACCGTCAAACGATGCAGCGGGAGTATCCTCCTCAGCGGAATACGGGAAACAGCCGAGGCGGTCAAACTTCACGTCCCTGACGAACTCAGCAAGCTCTTCAAACTGCTCCTCTGTTTCGCCCGGGAAGCCTGTTATCAGCGTGGTTCTGAGGATAATTCCGGGAACCTCCTCACGGATATGTGCCATAAGCTTTCTGAGCGATTCGTTATCGCCGGATCTGTTCATGCGCTTTAATATCTCGCCGTTGCAGTGCTGGATAGGTATATCCATGTACTTGACGATCTTTTCTTCGCTTGCCATAACGTGAAGAAGCTCGTCTGTGATGCGCTCGGGATAGCAGTAAAGAACTCTTATCCACTTCAGCTCATCTATCTCACAGAGCTTTTTCAGCAGTTCGGGGAGCATGAGCTTTCCGTATAGATCCTGACCGTAGCGTGTGGAATCCTGAGCGATAACGATAAGTTCTCTTACGCCGCTTTCCGCAAGCCCCTTTGCCTCTGCGATAACATCCTCCTCTGATCTGCGGGATAGCACAGTATGTACAGCAGTTTGAACAGCCCTCAGCTACCTTGAGGTATGCGAAAAACGGAAGTGTTGTCTGCACACGCTCACCCTTGACCGAGAGATTTTCCTTTTTATCGAAACGCACTACCGTTTCGCCCTTTTCGATCTCATCGATGATGGAAACTATATCATCGTTGCAGCCTATGCCGATAACGCCGTCTGCTTCGGGTATCTCTTTGAGGATCTCCTCACGGTAACGCTCAGCGAGACATCCTGTGATGATGATCTTCTTTATTCTTCCCTCTTTTTTCAGCTCGGCAAATTCGAGGATAGTTTCGATAGCCTCTTCCTTTGCGGACTGAATAAATCCACAGGTATTGATTATCGCAATATCCGCAAGTGCGGCATCGCCTACGAGCCTGTGACCTGCCTCCTTGATCTTATATAGCATTCTCTCCGCATCGACTTGGTTTTTTGAACATCCGAGAGAAACCATTCCTACGCTAAACGGCATTTTACCAATCTCCAATCGCTTGAATATTTATTCTATTATTATACCACATTCAGCGCTCAATGTAAAGCGTTAATATACCACATAATTCATCAAAGCAAATCGGACTTTATGACAAAAATCACACAAAACACGCCGAACAGTGGGTTTTCTTCCTTGATGTAAAGTGTTTTGTACCATTCAAGCATCATCTGCCGTCCCTCACGGATAAGCTGCTTCCTTATTTCGCTTTTTCTTTCGTCTGAAAAAATCTGCGGCATTTTCTCACCACTTCAGGTTAAATGACTTTTTATTTAAATCGTCATTTATATATTAGCGCATGCTAACCCATTTATCAAGTGCTTACACAAAAAGCCTGCCTATCGAACGTTCGATAGGCAGATTTTATTTCCATTTCAGTATATCATGACAGTCAAACTGTTCTCCGCAGCGTGCAAGCTCGCCCATAACACGCTTTATCCCTTTTTCCGACTTGTACCAGTTATCCCTTGTGATGTCAAGCTCATTGTCGCAGGCATCAACGGCAGCTATCCTTATCTCAGATTCGGGAAATGCCGATGAAAAGAACATTTTGCATCTCCGAGCATGATATTTCTTGCATACAACCAATATTTTACCGTAAGGGATACCCTTTTCATCGGCGGCTGTCCTTGCAAATTCAGCGTTCTGCCTTGTAAATTCCGACTTATTCTCACGGATAACAGCATTCTGCGGGACATTGCAGCGATGCAGAACATCACAGTAAAAATCACATTCCGTTTCATAATCGCCGCTGTATATATCGGCTTTTCTGCGCACTCCCTTGAAATGCCCGAGCTTTACGCTGTACTTTCCCGTCGCTATGACATAAGGCGCATACTTCTTTGCATAAAGCTCCGCCGCCTTTTCGGGAATGCTTGGATCACTTCCGCCGACAGCTATTATAACATCGCTCCCGCACGGCTCGTCCTCTATAAAAATAAAATCCGTTATATCCGAGATCAGCTTATTCATTTCACATCTCCGTTTATGAAATTTTCTATCATCTCCGCAAGTTCCTTGGGAGCGTCCTTATTTGCCTCATGACCCGCATTTTTTATTATGCCCGATTTGGAATTACAGAGCTTTTCCGAAAGCTGTTCAGCTGATTTTTTGTTGACATTGTCCCTTTCGCCGCATAGTACAAGCGTCGGACATTTCACCTTGTCAAGTCCGCAGGTCATGTCAATATCCGCCATGGAATTTGTCAGCGAGATGAAATCATTTTTCTTCATGCCAATGTCGGCAAACTGTTTTTCAGGCATAAACCGAAACAGAAAATTCTGAAATATAAGCATATTCTTCGGCATTTTATATTGCGGGGCGATCAGAATAAGCGAACTGACGCGGTTCGGGTGATCTATCGCATAATTCAGCGCAAGAACAGCGCCGAGCGACAGTCCGCATAATACAACAGGCTCGCCGAAGCTGCCGCAATAGCCGCTGAATGCCGAATACATTCTGCCGTACAGGCATTCGCCGTCCTTGCAAAATACGCTTAATTCGGGACATTCAGCCTCCGTTTTTTCGGACATACAGGATAAAATCTTATCCCAACACGAGGAATTCTGCCCCATTCCGTGAAGAAATATGTATTTCATTGTTTCGCCTGCCTTCATTTTGATTTTCATTGTATCAATCATAGCACACATATCGCCAATAATCAACCCCCCTGACGCATTCTATCCCCGACAGCACGACACAAAGGCTTATGAATATCACCATAGCGCCATGAGAAGAAAGCACCGATAATATCAAAAGCCGATGCATGACGGAAAAGCGGTGCATTTTTCAAAGTAAAATCATAAAAAATAAAATGCAAAACATTGACAAAAGCCGTATTTTACAGTATAATTGATTGAAACATCATTTTTTTGAGGAGATTTTACATGAGAATTCGTAAGAAAAAGTGGGCACAGCCTGAGCTGGATGTCTGCCCCTACTATATTCCCCGTCCCTGCGAGCTTAAAGGCAAGTGGGACATGCTTTTCCCGAACCCCGATGCGCCCGTTTACCTTGAACTCGGCTGCGGAAAGGGCTGGTTTGCGGCTCAGTCTGCGCTTATGCACCCCGAGATAAATTTCATTGCGATGGACATAAAAAGCGATATGCTGGGCGTTGCAAGGCGAACCATCGAAAAGACCTTTGAGGGTTCGGGACGCGATCCTGCCGATAATCTCAGGATCATGTCGCAGAACATCGAGATGCTTTCGACCGCTGAGATGGACGAGGGCAGCATAGACCGCATCTACATAAACTTTTGCAATCCGTGGCCGAAAAAGGGACACAAAAAGCGCCGTCTGACGCACACACGCCAGCTTATGCAGTACCGCCCCATTCTCAAGGACGGCTGTGAGATCCACTTCAAGACCGATGATGACGAGCTTTTTGAGGAGTCGCTCGAATATTTTGCTGAGGCAGGCTTTGAGATAAAGTACATCACCCGCGATCTGCACAACTCGGGATATGAACACAACATCATGACCGAGCATGAGAAAATGTTCTCGGAAGAGGGCAAAAACATCAAGTTTCTTATCGCTGTCAAGTCGGATCTTCCCGAAAAAGCGGAAAATAACTGACCGATTTATCGGACATATCGCAAAAAGATCAGCCGTACATTTTGCTGTACAGCTGATCTTTTTTTATGCTGATGCCGATGCTTCGCTTTCGGTCTGAGAAGTTGTTCCGCCGGGTTTTTCGCCGTTTCCGAAACCGTCCTCGGGCATCTGCGGCATTTCACCGTTTTCAAAGCCCTCGGGAGGCTGCGGCATTTCACCATTATCAAATCCGCCTTCGGGCATTTCGGGAGCTTCTCCGTCGGGACGCTGCGGCTTTTCACCGCCGAATCCCCCTCCGAAACCACCGCCTTGTCCGCCGCCAAAGCCTCCGAATCCGCCCGAAACTGCTTCGCCGCTTTCATTTATCTTTGTGACCTTGCCCGATAATGTCACCGTGCAAAGCTCCGCATCATTCTCAAACACGGTAATTTCGCTGTTTTCCGCAAGCTCTGCCGTTGAGATGACGAGCGTTTCATAGTTTTTGGACGGTGTGCATGAGAATATTTCCGAACCGTCTGAATTTTTCAGTGTGATCTTTGTTCCGCCCTCTCTTGCGGACGTGAAAAACAGTGCAAGTGTGTACTGTTCGGAAGAATCGGCTGGAGTCTGTGCCATTGCCGAAGAACCTGCGGCATACAAAGTTCCGCCGTTCACGATGCCTGTTCCGTCGAAATCAAGTGCGCCGTCTGCGCCTGTTGTCGGGCCGTCAACGCTGATAATCCCGCCGTTTATTGTGAGATTTCCGTTTGTATCAATACCATCACCGTCGGCATTTACATATACAGTTCCGCCGTTTATCTCGATGTATGTGTTTTCGTTTGCAGCAAACGGCTGTCCGCCCGAGCTGCTGCCGTCTGTGACATTTATGCCGTCATCGGATGCGGTAATGCTCCATTCACCGCCGTTCACTGTGACTGTCATTCCCTCGAAGCCCTCATAGCATTTGGATATTTCGCCTTTTCCGCTGTCCATTACAAGTGCGTTGTCTGCGTGGAATGCGTCGTCGCTTGTTGCTATGGCAAATTCGCCGCCGCTTACGGTGAGATCCGAACTGGAATGGAATGAGTCATCATAGCAGTCCATTGTGAATTTTCCGCCTGTGATCGTCAGATTTCCCTGCGATTTTATGCCCTTTGATGATGTGCTGTCCTCATTGGAAGCGTCGCTCCTGCCGAAAGGTTCATTCTCTTTTACGGGTGCATTTGCTGTGCCGCCGCCCGATACTATCGTGAATTCGCCGCCGCTTATGTAGATCGTTCCCATGCTTTCGTCGTAATTGTTTGCGCATATTGCATCGCCTGCGGAAGTGACGCTTATTGTTCCGTCTGAGATATTCACTGCGTCCTTGCCCTTTATTCCGTCATTTGCTGATGTCACGGAAATGTTTCCGCTTTCTATTGTGACCGTACCCTTTGAATGTATTCCGTGGTCTGCGTTTCCGGTCACATCAAGCGAGCCTGCGCCTGATATTGTCAGGCTGCCTTTTGCGTATATGCAGGCATCGCACTTGTCGTCCTCGGCATATCCGGATGTGTCGGATAATGTGTTTGATGTTCCGTCGGCAAGCAGAAGTGTCACAGAAGCTCCGTTTTCGGCAGATATCGCAGATGATGTGGACGAGCTTACGGAAACGCCGCTCAGTATAAGCCTTACTTCGGAATTTTCGTCCGCTTCAATGCATATTCTTCCGTCGGACAGCTCTCCGCTTATAAGATAATCGCCCGCTTCGGTTATTTTCAGGGTGCTTCCTTCAGCCTCCGCACCCTTTCCGTCGCAGCTTATTCCGCTGTCCGAAAGGGTTATCGTGCATTTTACATCGGTAATATCGCTGATATTCTGCTCATTTATATTTGAAACGTTAATAATTGAGGAATTTTCAGTTTCTTTTGATGTGTTTCTGTTTTTATTTCCCGAACAGCCTGTTAATGCTGTGCTGACCATAACAAGCGCAGCCAGCAGTGCCGCTGTTTTTCTGTATCTTTTCATTATAACTCCTCCTGTGATGTGTGGGGCATTCCGCATACAACTGTCAGGTTTCCGTTTCTGCATCTGATCTCATCGATCATTGATTTTGTCTGCTTTTCGTCCTTCAGCATGACCTCGTATCTGATCTCGTAAAGACTGCCCATATCAACGGTCTTTGCGCTTACAAGAGTGTGCTTCGATGTGTACTTTTCAAAAATATCGTCAAACATCTCCGAATAATTGAGATCTTCGGGGACTGTAACTTTCAGCATTGAGATATTTTTGTCCTTTCCGCCGAAATTTACAGCTGTCAGAACGATCATTATCACGCAGACTATAATTGTGAATGTAAATGCAAATGCGATATGTCCCATGCCTGCGGCAAGTCCTGCTGCCATTGCAAGAAAGATCGCACCGATCTCACGCGATGTACCGGGGACGGAACGGAACCTTATCAGGCTGAATGCGCCGAGGACAGCGACTCCTGTTCCGACATTTCCGTTGACAAGCATTATCACAGCCTGAACTATGACAGGCAGAAGAACCAGCGTTGACACGAAATTCTTGCTGTATTTGCTCCCGAACATATAGCTGAGTGCAATGATAAAGCCTATTGCCGCTGAAGATACGGTGCAGATAAAAAACTGACCTATCGTTGTTTCCGTTGATGTTAAGATACTTGTGAACATATTGAAAGTTCTCCTCTCATTTCCTTTTTATAAAATGTGCCGTATTTCGAGAATGACACGGGATAGATATCAAGCTGTGTCAGAATATCCGAAAGCCATATCGGCATCGCCTTTGCTATCTTGATCTCAAGCAGAGCATATCCGTCGGGGATAATATATGTGCCGTGATCTCCGCATTTCAGGTCAAGATTTTCTCTGCGGCATCTTATCCTGAAATCAAATGTCATGCGAAGCTCGGGGTCTTCCTTTCCGAACATTGCGATCCTGTCGTATCCGACGAAAAGCTTTGGATATGCATTGTAAAACTTTCGGAAATAGTCGATCTCGCTGAATATCTGACCGCTGTCGTCAAGCCTTCCCGTCCTGATGTATCCGTTTGCCTTGTCGAGCGTGGTCTGTATCCTTCTTTTGTAGACGATCTTTTTGTACTTCTTTTTCAGCTCGAGAAATACCGTCTGACTGCCCGACCTCGGAACTCCGTAGCTTCTCAGGCGGAGCTTTTCCTTGTATTCGGGCTTTTCCAGGGACGTGCGGATTATGCGGTTGTCATCGGTATCGAAATATATACTGCATATCGTATGCAGGCCATAGCTGTCCTCCGACATATAGGGTGATATCAGCTTTCTGAATTCGCTGTATTTATCGGGGCTCAGCATGAATTTCATCTCACGGCGCTTGAATATTGACCGGTATGCCATGCTCATCTCTCCTTTCGATGATACTATGATACGACAGTTCCCTTAAACTTTTCTTAAAGCTTACAGGCTTTTTACTTTCGGACGCAATATATCGCCGTGACGCTCGGGTAAGCTGATGGAAATATCATTCTGCCGGGCGGACAAAGGTCACGGTCATATGAAAAGCTGCGGCTTCATGCGGAAAGAGCGGTCATATCAAAGTGAAATATCCCGAAAAAATTTAACATCAAACACTGCTTACCCTCACAATATCCTTATAATATAGTATAATAATAAAAGCACGGTACAGAGCTTCACTTTTGTTATTTTGCATAATGAAACGTTTTCATTTTTGTGCATTATCGTCAGTGACGTGACTTTGCCCAATATCTGACAGCAATAGTTTACTTTTTTCTAACTTACCCTCCGAAATTAACATCAAATACATATCTAAGAAACACAAAGTTGATGAACAGCGTCAAAACTGTTGCTATAATTCACAAAAGAAGAAAGAAAAGAAGTAATTATCCCCCCCCCCTTGACGGAAGGAGAGAGTCATAATGATAAGAAAGTATATTTACGGTTCACCCATGGAAACCGATGCAGTTTCCTCAAACCTCCACACCGATGAAGGCGATCTGCCTGTTTTCGGCACTGCAAAGTCCGAGGGACATATAGTGCTGACCTGCAAGCTTGCCGAGCATGACATCGTGTACGGTCTGGGCGAGGCAAACAGAGGAATAAACAAGCGCGGCTGGCACTATGAATCCAAGAACAGCGACGACTGCGTTCACACCGAAAACAAGACAGCTCTTTACGGTTCGCACAACTTTATCGCCGTTTCGGGCTGCATACATTTTGCGGTATTTATTGATACCCCCGCTTATATCCATTACGATGTAGGCTACACAGATTACGATATTCTCACTATTGATATCCATGACGACAATGCTGTTATCTATTTCATCGCAGGCGACAGCATAACCAATGTTGTCCGTGAGTTCCGCCAGCTTATAGGCAAGAGCTATATCCCTCCCCTCTGGGCATTCGGCTATCAGCAGAGCAGATGGGGATACAGAACAGCTGACGATATCCGCGAGGTGGTTGACAGTCACAGATCGGCAGGCATTCCGCTTGATTCCGTTTTCATGGACATCGACTACATGAAGGACTACAAGGATTTCACCGTTGATGAAACTAAATTCCCCGAATTCAGGGATTTCGTAAGCGAGATGAAAAGCAGGAATATCCACCTTGTTCCGATAATCGACGCAGGCGTTAAGATCGAGGACGGCTATGATGTCTATGAGGAAGGCAAGGAAAAGGGCTATTTCTGCAAGCGTGCGGACGGTTCGGATTTCGTAGCAGGCGTATGGCCCGGAAGAACGCATTTCCCCGACTTCTTCATGCCCGAAGCAAGGCAGTGGTTCGGCGACAAATACCGCCGCCTGACCGAAATGGGCATTGACGGATTCTGGAACGACATGAACGAGCCTGCGATCTTCTATTCCGAAGAAGGTCTTTCCGAGGCAATGGAAAAGGCAGACAGACTCAGAAACGAAAATCTCGGCATCAAGAGCTTTTTCGAAATGACGGGAACTGTTTCGGGAATTTTCAATAATCCCGCCGATTACAACAGATTTTACCATACTGTAAACGGCGAAAAGATCCCACATTCCAAGGTGCATAATCTTTACGGCGCAAACATGACCAAGGCAGCCGCAGAAGCATTCGAGCGCATCGACCCGAACAAGAGAATGCTTATGATCTCACGTTCGTCATTCATCGGAATGCACAGATACAGCGGCATCTGGACGGGCGACAACTGCTCATGGTGGTCGCACCTGCTCCTTAACATCAAGATGATGCCCTCGCTCAATATGTGCGGCTTCCTCTATACAGGCGCAGATGTCGGCGGCTTCGGAAATGACACAACTCCCGACCTTATGCTGAGATGGCTCGCATTTGCCGTATTTACGCCGCTTATGAGAAACCATTCCGCTGACGGCACACGAAATCAGGAGGTCTACCGTTTCGGACATACCGAAGCATATGCAAACATTATCCGCCTGAGATACCGACTTATGCCGTATATTTACAGCGAATATGTCAAGGCGGTGCTGAATGACGATATGTATTTCCGCCCGCTGGCTTTCGATTTCCCCGACGACAGCTTTGCCGCAAGAGTTGAGGATCAGCTTATGATCGGCGATTCCGTAATGATCGCCCCCGTCTATGAGCAGAACGCAAGGGGACGCTATGTTTATCTCCCCGAGGAAATGCTGAGAGTTAAGTATCTCCCCGACGGTTCGTATGAAACACACATCATGCCCAAGGGACACAACTATATCAACGTTGACCTTGACGAGCTTGTGTTCTTCGTAAGAAAGGGACACTTTATCCCGCTTGCAGATGCCGCAGAATCGACAGCCGACATAGATCTCAAGAAGCTTACCCTCCTCGGCTACCTCGATTACAAGGCAAATTATCTCATGTACACCGACGACGGCGAAACAAAGAATTACTATAACAAGAACAACTATGTAACTCTGACCGTCATCAAGGAGAACCGTGATATCACCGTCCGCTCCTCTGAGCCTTCCATCGAGCTTTGTGCCGATATCAAATAATTTTTTCGGATAATTTCACCGGGCGGTGTCCGCAGCCTTTGCTTTTTTGCCGAAGGTCTGCGGGCACCGTTCCTTTTGTTTTTCCGCAGGATAGTGATATTCATAAAAAGTGTGGGCATCACGGGGATATATTGCGTCATAATAAAAACCATCAGAATTTTGGAAAACTCCAACCGTTTGAGTTCATTTCTTAGCAATAAACATATCAAAAAATAATGTTGAACATTGAGTCATAATAGTTTAAAATAGTTCTAAAGCGAACAATCGGAGATGATAGCATGCTTTCCGAATATTTTTCTTTCAGAGCTTATGCAAAGCATATTTACAGCCATATCATGAACCCTGTCTGCGAAAAATACGGTCTGAAAAGAACCGAGCTTGACATACTCCTTTTTTTGGCGAACAATCCTCAGTATGACACGGCTGCGGATATAGTCGAACAGCGTTTGCCTGTTAAATCGCACGTTTCATCATCACTGAGAACTCTTGAAGAACGCGGATTTATCTCGAAGTCATACAAAAACGGAAACAGGAAGACCTCACATATAAAGCTTTGTCCCTCTGCCGATGCAATAATTTCCGAAGGGCGGAATGCACATAAAGAATTCAGTGCGGTGCTGACAGACGGTATCCCCGAAAATGACAAAAGGGTCATTAAAAATGTTCTAAAAAAAATAAGCGAAAATTCCGAAAAATATCTGAAAGAAATTGAGGAAAAATAAATGCTTTTTAAATTTATTATCTGCTTTATTGCAGGAATAGGCGCAGGCCTCGGAACAGGCTTTGCGGGAATGAGCGCTGCGGCTGTCATAAGCCCGATGCTGATAACATTTCTCGGAATGCCCGCATATGAAGCGGTCGGAATTGCCTTGGCAAGCGACGTTCTCGCAAGTGCGGTCAGCGCATACACCTACGGAAAAAACAAAAATCTCGATGTGAAAAACGGCATTGTCATGATGATTTCCGTGCTTGTTTTCACTATGGTCGGCAGCTGCATAGCAAAGCTTGTGCCGAACACAACGATGGGCAGCTTTTCCGTCTACATGACTCTGCTGCTCGGAATAAAATTCATCGTGAAGCCTGTAATGACACCTAAGGAAGCGATGGAAAAGGCCGACCCGAAGAAGCGTTTCATCCAGTCGGTGATATGCGGCGTGCTTATCGGCTTTATCTGCGGATTTATCGGCGCGGGCGGCGGAATGATGATGCTGCTTATCCTCACAAGCGTACTCGGATATGAGCTTAAAACGGCTGTCGGAACCAGCGTTTTTATCATGGCATTCACTGCACTGACGGGTGCTGTCAGCCACTTTGCGATAGGCGGAATGCCCGATCTGTGGTGTCTGCTGTTCTGCGTTGCATCTACGCTTTTATGGGCGCAGATCGCCGCAAAATTTGCAAACAAGGCAAGCCCGACAGTGCTTAACCGTGCTACCGGCACTGTTCTTGCACTTCTCGGAATATCAATAATCGTTGTAAATCACATAGGCTGATACATGGCTGCCGGGAATATATCCGGCAGCCTTTTATGTTAATTTCTCACAAAAAGCGTTAATTTATTCTATTGACATATCGTTGAAGGTGCTTTATAATGTATGAAAAAACCAAACTGAGAGGCTTATATTATGCATAAAAATCTTTTCTGCGACAACTGGAAATTCGCAAAGCTGCCCCTTGGCACTGATGAAAAAGCTATCCTTTCATCTCCCGGAAATATCGGCTGGAAGGCTGTCGATATC
>USNJ01000034.1 GCA_900556055.1 uncultured Ruminococcus sp. | reverse complement strand
AACAATAAGGTCATTACCGCCATGAATACGGGCGAAATGACGGGAAACTGCTTTACAAATATCGATTCGACTGTTATAATGTAATTGGACTCACTGCCCGAACGGCATGAGAGATTACGCCGTCCCGACCGACTGACGGACGGCGGCAGGCGAACGGAATTACATTTAAAAAGGAGTAATTTCAGCCATGATGAGATCACTTTACTCCGGTGTTACCGGACTGACTACACATCAGACAAGAATGGACGTTATAGGCAATAACATCGCCAACGTCAATACATACGGCTTCAAATCCTCACGTACCACCTTCAAGGATATTTACTACCAGACAGTAAAATCCCCCGCAGCAGGTACAGATACCTTCGCAGGAAACAATCCTACTGAGGTCGGCTACGGCGTTCAGCTCGGCTCCATCGACAAGAATATGTCCCGTTCAAGCTTTGCGGGAACAGACAGGACCTTTGACCTCGCTATCAGCGGCGAAGGCTTCTTCATCGTCGGCAAGCCCGAAGCAAACGGCGGTCAGGGCGGCGGAAACGGCGGCATGAGAGATATCACCTACACAAGAAACGGAAACTTCACTCTCGACAGCACAGGCAATCTCGTAAATGCCAACAACAAATTCGTCCTCGGAACAACAAACAGCGACGGAAACGCCGATACTCTCGCTAAGAAGGATCCCGCAGACAAGGCTTCCGATCTTGAGATCATCAACGTAAACAAGCTTATCCAGAGCGCATTCAACAACAATGACCTCACCTTCAAGGATCTCGAAGCTTTCTCCATCGGCACTGACGGCGTTCTTACCGCTACATACGGCGGCGAGATCAAGGCGCTCGCAAGGATCGAAGTTGCTGTTTTCGATAATCCCGAGGGACTTCTCGAAGCAGGCAACACGGATTTCCAGGAGTCCGCTGCATCCGGCGCACCCGGCATCAGAAAGCCCGGCGATCCCGGAACAGGCACAACAGAGTCCGGAAAGCTCGAAATGTCCAACGTAAATCTCGCTCAGGAATTCTCCGATATGATAATCACTCAGAGAGGCTTCCAGGCAAACTCCAGAATAATCACAACCTCCGATACCATGCTTGAGGAGCTCGTAAACCTCAAGAGATAAAAAATAATGCGGCTGACGGCGGCGGATAATATTTCCGCTGCCCGAATCCGTTGATTTATGGGGAATATTATAATGATCACATTGACAAGACTCAACGGAACCGAGCTTCTGCTCAATGAAAAATTCATAGAGATCGCAGAGCAGACACCCGATACGGTCGTTACAATGCAGAACGGTCACAGGTACGTCGTAAAGGAATCCCTCGAGGATATCAGAAAACAGATAGCCGATATCGAAACCTTTTATTCGATAAAAACCGCAGAGGCTGTCATAAGCCTCAGAAAATAACTCACGGACATAAGCGCAGATGCGTTTTATATAGAAATTTTCCGAAAAGGAGAAGTATTTTATGAATATAACCGGTATCATAGGACTTGTTATCGCCTTCGGACTTACCATCTGGGGCATTATGAACGGCGGAGAACTCAAGAACTTCTGGGACCCCGCTTCCATAGCTATCGTTCTCGGCGGTACGATCGGTGCGGTCATCTTTACATACCCCGCTTCCACGCTGAAAAAGGTCGGCGTTATGCTGAAGCTGACATTTGTTCAGCCTAAGTTCGACCCGAACCAGCGCATCGACGAAATGGTGGATTATTGTAAGACTGCCCGTCTGAAAGGTATCCTTCAGCTTGAAGAGGCTGCGAATGCCTGCTCGGACCCGTTCACAAAATCAGCCCTTATGCTCATCGTTGACGCAAATGACTCAGAAAAGGTGCAGTCTATGCTCGATGATTCGATAGATTTCATGTGCGACAGACATGAGTCCAACTTCGCCCTCTGGACAAAGGCAGGCTCCGTTGCCCCTGCGTTCGGAATGATCGGTACGCTCGTCGGACTTATCAACATGCTGAAGGGTCTGAACCTCTCCGATGCAAGCTCCGCCGCAGGACTCGGTGCGAGTATGTCAACAGCCCTTATCACTACATTCTACGGATGTATCCTCGCCCATGTTATATTCAACCCTATCGCAAACCAGCTGAAATATCTCCATAATAAGGAGGTACTCTGTATGCAGATAGTCAAGGAGGGCGCTCTCGCTATCATCAGCGGCGCTAACCCGAGATATGTCGAGGAAAAGCTCAGAATGATGCTCCCTGCTACCGCAGACAAGCCCAAGGGCGCAAGGGCTTCTTCGTCAGCTTCGGAGTAATTGCATAATTTGAAGAAAAAGTTTTCATCATATCACACAAAAATTTTCAAAACCTATGGTAATGCGGATTGTTTTGTGGTATAATAATATGGTTGCAGGTATATCCCCTGATGGACGGCTCACCTGTAACCTTGTATCGGAGGTATGATTATGGCAAGACGAAAGTCTGATCCGGAGCCCGAGGGCAGTTGGATGGATACCTACGGAGACATGGTCACGCTGCTGCTGACCTTCTTCGTTATGCTTTTCGCCATGTCGTCAATGGATAAAACCAGAGAGCAGATAGTTATAGCATCACTCAGCGGTGCGCCTGTCGAGGTCATCGCTCAGATAATCGCCGAAAATACGGGCGAAAAGGATTCCGATGCAGTGCTGTCTATCTTCGACCCGAACGGCGATGAAGTCGGTGAGGACGAGTTCGACAACTTCTATGAGTACCTTAAAGAGGTCATTGCATCAAGCGGAAACCAGGATAACGTGCAGGTGGAAATGACCGACCTCGCTATCTATCTCAAATTCAGAGACAAGATCTTCTTTGCACCTGACAGTGACGTGCTGCTCGATTCGGGCATGGACGTTCTTTCAGATATATGCGGAGGACTCAGCGATATCGATGATAAGATCCTCTCCATCAAGGTCAGCGGACATACGGCACAGGCGCTTACGTCCGATACCAATGAGTGGGACCTTTCTTCGGGACGTGCCGACGCAGTTGTAAACTATCTTATAAGTCTTAACGTAAGCGATTCATCAAAATATTCCGCAACGGGATACGGAAAATACCGCCCCGTCGCAGATAATAACACCGACGAGGGCAGGCTCCAGAACCGCCGCGTTGAGATAGTTATTATCAGAAATGATGCGGATTTCAGCGATCAGAAGGTGCTTGATGAGCTGTTTAAGCTCGAATTCGGCTCGAATTATCTCCAGAGCGTCGATCCCGAGGGTAATTCAAGAGAGCCTGAGCTTGACGAAAATGCCGCAGGCGCAGTAAATCAGCTGAATGACGGCTTCCTTGAAAGCTGATGTTTTGCAGAGAGCATTTATCCGGAGCTTCTCTGACCGCATTCTTCCAATAATCCGAAAACAGAGGTGAGATTACATATATGGCTGACGTGCTTTCGCAAAGCCAGATCGACGCACTGCTGAACAGCTTCAGTGCCAATGGTTCAGAAGCTTTTGAGGAGATCGAAACGAACGAAAAAGCGGATAATGTCAAGAACTATGACTTCCGCATGCCGAAAAAGTTCACTAAGGAACAGCTCAAAACGGTAGAAAGTATCTTCGAGACCTACGCAAGAGTCATTTCCTCCTATCTGACAGGTCTGCTCAGACTTTACTGCAAGGTAGAGGTCATGCAGATCGAGGAGCAGAGATACTACGAGTTCAACAACGCCCTCCCCGATTATGTCATGCTTTCGACCGTAAATATGGGCATTGTGGACGAGGATGTTCTTGAGACCTCCATCATAATGCAGCTCGCAAACCCTATCACCTATTGCATGATCGACCGTCTTATGGGCGGCGACGGTCAGTTCACCAGCATAAACAGGGATTTCACGGAGATCGAAGTCGGTCTGATGTCCAACGTTATGTCAAAGCTCGCAGCGAGCCTGAAGCAGGCGTGGGATCCGTTTATCGAGGTAAATCCTGTAATGACGAGCCTCGAAACAAACGCAAGAGTCCTCCAGTCGATAAATCCCGACGATGTCGTTATCCTTGTAATGCTGGAGCTTGAGATAAAGCAGACGAAAAATACGCTTTCCATCTGTATCCCCGCTCTTAATCTCGAAAGCATAATGGCGAAATTCTCCGACAGGTTTGCCAAGAGCGGAAAGAAATTCGATGCAAATAAGGACAGCGAACGCCGCGAGGAAATTCTCAGCGGAATAAAGAACAGCAAGCTGAAGGTCGATGCCGTTTTATCCGAAACTCAGGTCGATCTTTACGATATACTTACCCTCCAGCCCGGAGATATAATCCCGCTCAATAAAAATATCTCGGACAATGTCGTCATCAAAATAGGCGGACATGTCTGGTTTGACGGAAAACTGGGCGAAAAGGGCGGCCGCAAGGCTGTGAAAATAGATAATATATACAAGAATTGAGGTAATGGAGAGAATGAGCAACGAAAACCTTATCCAAGGCTTCGGCGAGGTGGAAAAAGACGCTATCGGCGAAATTGAAAATATCACCATGGGCTCTGCCGCTACTGCCGTCTCCAACCTGCTGGGTGCCAAGGTGTGGATCACTACACCGCAGGTAAGCGTCGTAAAAGCCAAAGATATGTCCTACCCCGATCTGGAGCCGTCTATCCATGTTACTATCCAGTACATAAAGGGCGTAAGCGGTTCCTCTATACTCGTGCTGAAGCAGAACGATGTGCAGCTCATACTTAATCAGCTGATGGGTCAGCCGCTCGTTATTTCAGACGATTTCCAGTTCGATGAGATGAATATTTCCGCAGTCTGCGAGGTCATGAACCAGATGATGGGTGCTTCGGCTACCGCTCTTTCGGAGCTGATCGACACTTCTGTTGATATCTCGACCCCTGTTGCTGCTATCCACGAAAAGGACGAGCCTTTCTCTATCGCAGGAGATGTTGACGGCGAGGATTATGTCTGCCAGGTAAAGTTCAACATCACTATCGACGGAGTTATAAACAGTGAGTTCATTACCGTCCTTTCGATAGATCTTGCAAAGTCTATGGCTGATAAGATGCTCCAGGGCTACGGCACAGCTGTCGAAGAGGCTACAAAGGAGAATTCCTTCGCCCAGGAGGCTGCCGCTATCGCATCTCAGAGCGGCGACGGAAAGCTCAGCCAGGAGCAGATCGAGGCTATGCTCAATGTCGGCAATGCTTCATCAGCTTCCTCTTCGCCCGCACCTTCCCCCGCAGCACCGGCTCCCGCACCTGCACCTCAGACGGCGGCTCCGCAGCCTGCACCTGCGCAGAATGTGCCTAATATGCAGAATCCGCAGGCGGCTATGCCTCAGATGAATATGCAGCAGATGCCGCAGCAGCCCTACGGCTATCCCCAGCAGCCCGCTGACCCCAATATGCAGCAGATGCCCCAGGGCTATCCGCCGTATTATTATCAGCAGCCTGTTTATATGCAGCCGAATGTCAATGTTCAGCCCGTTCAGCTCAAGAGCTTTGAGGACTATAACTCGCCGCTGCTGAATAAGGATGAGAATGACAACCTGAAGCTGCTGATGGGTATCCCCCTCGATGTTACCGTTGAACTCGGCTCAACATCCAAGAAGGTTAAGGAGATACTTGAGTTCCAGCAGGGAACTATAATCGAACTTGAACGTCAGGCAGGCGCTCCTGTTGATGTTATAGTAAACGGTCACCTTATCGCAAAGGGAGATGTCGTCGTTATCGGCGATAACTTCGCAGTGCGTATCACGGAGATCGTGAAGTCCCGCTTCCTCGAATCACTCGGCGAAGCAAGTAAGTAAGCTTACACATCGCACCGCGGACAGCCGCAGATGCCGCAGCGTGCGGATAATATATTTTTCTATGCGGAGAAACGGAGTATTATTATGGATAAGAAAATTCTTCTGGTTGACGACGCTGCTTTCATGCGAATGATGATCAAGAATGCACTTACTCAGAATGGCTATACAAACATTCTCGAAGCTGCAGACGGTGAGATCGCCTGCAATACATACGCTGCCGAGAAGCCCGACCTCGTTATCATGGACATCACAATGCCCAATAAGACAGGTATCGAGGCTCTCAGAGATATCAAGGCATCAGATCCTTCCGCTAAGGTGGTAATGTGCAGCGCTATGGGTCAGGAATCCATGGTTGTAGAGGCTATCAAGCTGGGCGCTCTCGACTTCATCGTAAAGCCTTTCAAGCCTGAGAGGATTCTCCAGACTGTAAAGAAAGTAATCGGCTGATGAAGGAGATCTTCACAGTCCTGCTGGCTCTTATAGGGGTAATTCTGCTTATATGGGTGACATGCAGACTGGCAAGATGGCTGAATAACCGCGTATTTACGGGGCAGAGCGGAGCTGTCGGCGGCAAAAGGCTGCTGACGGCAGTTGAACGTCTGCCTCTTTCAAACGATAAGTTTCTTGTGGCTGTCAGGGCGGGCAGCAAGCTCCTGCTGATAGGAGTAAGCCCGCAGCATACCGAGCTTATCTGCGAGCTTGACAGCGAAGAAGCGGAAAAGCTGTATAATACAGGCGGAAACGGGGGCGAAGGGGAAATGGATTTTCTTTCGGCACTCAAAAAAGTTACCGCCGAAAAATTTCACCCCGTCGGCAATTCCCGAAACAGCAGCGAAAAGGACGGTAACGACAATGAACAATAAATTTTCGTCTTTTATATCGGCTGTAAGGAAAATGGCAGTCGGGGTATCCGTGTTTGCGGCAGCCTTTTCCATGCTATCCTGCCCTGTCTATGCCGCTGAAACGCCCGAGACAGAGCCGGCTGCTATCGTCACGACTATCCCGAACGTCGAAACTGAGGTCCCCGAAACTACTCAGACTCAGGTACAGACCGAAACGGCAGCCCCCGAAGAAACAGTCACACCCTATGACGAACCCGTCACAGACGACGAAGAAAGCGACTCTCTTCTCGATAGGCTCGGAATAAACGGCTCGAACGATACCATCGACCTTATCCTGCTGATAACTATCCTCACCCTTGCACCGTCAATCATCATCATGATGACCTGCTTTACGAGGATAATAATAGCGTTCTCGCTCCTGCGAAATGCTATGGGCATACAGCAGACACCGCCGAATCAGGTGCTGATAGGTCTTGCACTGTTCCTGACGATGTTCATAATGTCCCCCGTCATAGATCAGGTAGATCAGGTCGCATATGCGCCGTACAAAAGCGGCGAGATAACCATGACCGAGGCGATAAAAGCGGCTGAAACTCCCGTAAAGAAGTGGATGCTCGCAAATACATCGAACGATACGATGTCGTTTTTCATCGACATGACGGGCGGCGAATATCCCGAAACGGAGGAGCAGGCACTTGAAACGCTCGACTTCCGCACGGTAGTTCCCGCATTTATCCTGAGCGAGATAAGGATAGGCTTTGAGATAGGCTTCCTTCTGTTTATTCCGTTCCTTGTCATAGATATCGTCGTGTCCTCGACGCTTATGTCGCTCGGTATGATAATGCTGCCGCCTGCTACGATAGCGATGCCGTTCAAGATATTGCTGTTCGTAATGGTGGACGGCTGGACGCTTCTCACGGGCGCACTCGTAAACGGCTTCAATGCCGTCACTTTTTAGATATCCGCTGATCAATGTGTTTTTTCCCGCCGCAGGCGGGGAAAAACACCCCCTAAATACATCACTTGGAAAACATAACAAATAATGGATTATTCAGCATTCCCTTGGATAAAACAGTGAAAGGATAGAGGTAAAATGTCGCAGGACGCAGTTCTTGAAGTTTTTCATGATGCACTTATGCTCGCTTTGATGCTCTGCGGCCCTATGCTCATCATAAGCATCATCGTCGGACTCGTCATCTCGATAATCCAGGCGGCAACGCAGGTGCATGAGCAGACTATAACCTTTGTCCCGAAGCTCGTAGCCATCGCACTTATCCTGCTTTTGACAGGTCCGTGGATGATGAACCAAATGAACGAATTCACCGTCAAGCTGTTCGATCTCATCTCGCAGATCTCGCAGCACGGCTAGGGTGAACGCTTATGACTTACTGGGATTTTCTTTTGCAGGATCTCGATGCAAAGCTCCTCGTTTTTGCGAGATTTCTCGGGATCTTCGCTTTCAATCCGATGCTGTCGAGGAAAAATCTTCCCGCAGCCGTCCGTGTGCTGACGGCGCTTGCCGTGACCCTCGGCGCACTGACGGTGATAGATGTAAACCCGATAGATACCGTGTCAACGGGCGTTTTTGCGCTGATGCTCCTCAAAGAGGGCTTCATCGGCGTTGTTCTCGGCTTCGTGACGCAGCTTTTCCTGTCCTCCACTCTCCTTTCGGGCGAGATAATGGATATGCAGGAGGGACTCAGTATGTCCCGTATCTACGACCCCGGCGCGGGTGTGCAGATGCCGCTCATGGGTACGGTCACATCGTATATGCTCTACCTGCTGTTCTTCGCCTCGAATTCGCACCTCACCTATATCCGCCTTATGACGCTCAGCTTCGATATGATACCGATCGGCGAAGGCGGCGTGAATACGTCAATATGGCTGGTCATAACCGACTATTTCGTCACAGCTCTGGTGCTTGGTCTGAAGCTCGCAATGCCGATGCTTGCGGCACAGATGATAATGGAGGTCTGCATGGGAATACTCATGAAGGCAGTCCCCCAGATACAGGTAATGGTCGTGAATATGCAGATGAAAATGCTGCTCGGATTGTTCCTGACAGTCCTGTTTACGCCCATTTTCGCATCATTCCTCGATACCGTTCTCGACACGATGAATGACGCTCTGTATAATACCCTGCCTGCGATAATTGCGCAGAGTTAAATTAAGCTTATAATATACTTAATGTATATTGATATATTACTATCCGTACCGATGTGTGTTATATTACAATATGTATAATCCTATAAGTATAATAATTATTGGATATACAAGCAGTAAATATACATCAGGTAAAATCCCGATGATATATACATAATGTAAATATCATCCTTCCGCATAAAGAGAGGGGGGATGCATCATGGCAAGCGACAGCGGCGAGGAGAAAACCGAAGAAGCCACCCCCAAACGAAAGCGGGATGAGCGAAAAAAAGGTAATGTCTTCACGAGCAAGGATCTCACTGCGGCGTTTTTCATTCTCGGAATGTTCGCCATGTTCAAGATCCTCGCCAATATCATTCTTAAGTCCCTCAGCCGGTCCATGACCTACTGGGTAGGCATAAGCGGCACTGCGGACGAGTTCTTCAGGGACGGTACATACGCAACTCAGGTCCTTTTGCAGGTGTGCAGGACAACGGCGATAGCCGCAGGACCTCTCCTTCTGATAGGAATTGCCATAAACGTCCTTCTGACGGGCGCTCAGACGAGATTTATCTTCTCGATGGAGCCTGCAAAATTCAAAATGAGCAGGCTGAACCCGATCGAGGGCATAAAGAAAATGTTCTCCCTCAGAACGGTCGTCGAGCTGCTGAAATCACTTTTAAAGATCGCTGTCATATTCGCACTCGTCAAAAGCGAGATCGAAGAACAGCTGCCGACTATAATGAAGCTCCCCGAAATGGAGCTTATGCAGGCGGTCGGATATGTATGCTCAGTCATATTTTCCATCTCAATGACGATAGGCATGGTTTTCGTGTTTATCGGCATCGTTGACCTTCTCTACCAGTGGTATGACCATAACAAGAACCTGAAGATGACAAAGCAGGAGGTCAAGGAAGAATACAAGCAGATGGAGGGCGATCCGCAGATCAAGGGCAAGATCAAGCAGAAACAGCGTGAAATGGCGCAGCAGCGTATGATGCAGGACGTGCCGAAGGCGGACGTTGTTATCAGAAACCCTACGCATTACGCTGTCGCCGTGAAATATGACCCCGAAAAGCACCGCGCGCCGCTGGTAGTTGCCAAGGGTGCGGACAATATCGCAATGAAAATTATCGAGATCGCAAAGGAAAACGACGTTACAATGGTCGAAAACCGTCCTCTTGCGAGAGCTCTTTACGATAAGATCGACATAGGCAGGGAGATAACCCCCGACTTCTATCAGCAGGTCGCAGAGATACTCGCCTTTGTCTATGACCTCAAAAACAAGCATCCCCCGTTCGGCGAAACGAGATCACTTTCGGACAGCTATCCCGAGGACGTTTATGAGCATTATTCCGATGAGGATAATGAACAGTAAAATATACAGAAAGGAGATAAAGCCGTGCATTTTAATCTGAAAAGCCTGACAAACAACCTCATACCCGTGTTCCTGCTGCTTGTTATCGTGCTTATCATTATCCCGCTGCCTACGTGGCTGCTGGACTTTATGCTGGTACTCAATATCTCCGTATCGCTTATTATCCTGCTGATGACGATGTACATAAAGTCACCGCTGGAATTTTCGATATTCCCGTCGCTGCTGCTGGTAACGACTATCTTCCGTCTGTCGCTCAATATCTCGTCAACACGTCTTATCCTCGGAAACGGCGGAAATGCGGGACAGGTAGTTTACGCATTCGGACACTTCGTTACGGGCAACAACACAGTCGTCGGATTTATCGTGTTCATACTGATAGCTATCGTTCAGTTCCTCGTTATCACAAAGGGTGCCGAGCGAGTTGCCGAGGTATCCGCAAGATTTACCCTGGACGCTATGCCCGGTAAGCAGATGGCGATAGATGCCGACCTGAACTCGGGTCTTATCGACGAGGCGACCGCCAAGAAACGCCGTTCGGACGTTCAGCGTGAGGCTGACTTCTTCGGAGCAATGGACGGTGCTTCCAAGTTCGTAAAGGGAGATGCTATATTCTCCATCGTAGCGGCATTCGTAAACCTCATAGGCGGTGCGATAATCGGTCTTGCCATGAACGGCATGGATTTTTCGACCGTCCTTTCGACATATTCTATCGCAACAGTCGGCGACGGACTTGTTTCGCAGATCCCTTCCCTGCTGATCTCAACATCAATGGGTATGATCGTAACAAGAAACGCCTCCGAGGACAATCTGAACACCGATATGCGCCGTCAGCTGACATCTCAGCCGAGAGTCCTCTGCATCGCAGGCGGCGTAATGATACTTGCCATGGTGATCCCCGGCTTCCCGAAGCTTGCCTGCCTTATGTGCGGCTCGCTGCTCATCGCCTGCGGAATACTGCTGATGCGGAGCGTCCCCGTTACGGAAGCGGAACAGGCTGCCCGGACGGAAGAGCAGGCTATGGAGGAAAACAAGCAGGCACTCTCCGAAATGGAATATTACAAGGATATCGACAATGTTTATAAGCTGCTGAATGTCGAGCCTATCGAAATGGAGTTCGGTTACAGCCTTATCCCCCTTGCCGATGAAAGCGCAGGCGGCACGCTTATCGAACGTGTCGTTATATTCAGAAAGCAGTTCGCTATCGACATGGGCATGGTCTTTCCGTCCATCAGGATGAGGGATAACCAGCACATAAACCCGAATCAGTACGTCATAAAGATAAAAGGCGAGGTAGTGGCGCAGAATGAGATACTCGTTGACCATTATCTTGCGCTCGACAGCGGAAATGTCACCAAGGAGATAGACGGCATAGATACCATTGAGCCTGCCTTCGGAATCCCCGCAAAATGGATACCCGAGGACAAAAAGCTCGCCGCAGATATGGCGGGCTATACGCTCATCGACCCGACATCCGTTATGATAACGCATCTTTCCGAGGTCATAAAGGAGCATGCGTATGAGCTGCTCTCCCGTCAGGACGTTAAGACCATGCTTGAAAAGCTGAAGGAAACAAGCGCCGCAACCGTCGATGATATAGTACCGTCAATAGTTTCCGTGGCATATCTCCAGAAGGTGCTTTGCATGCTGCTCAAAGAGGGCGTGCCTATCAGGGATCTTGAAACCATACTCGAAACGCTCTCGGACTATCAGAATACCCTCAAGGATATCGACATCACCGTGGAATATGTCCGTCAGGCACTGAAGCGAACAATAACAAGACGCTTTGCCGATGCAGGACAGATAAGGGTGCTGACTCTCGATACCGAAACGGAAAACAAGATAGTCGCAGGCGTGAAGAAGTCCGAGCAGGGCTCATATCTCGCCCTCGACCCCGTAACCATACAGAAGCTCATGAATGCCCTGAACGAGCAGATAGACAGAGTAAAGGAGGTCGTCCCGAACCCGATAATCCTCACCTCGCCTATCGTCAGAGTGTATTTCAAGAAGCTTGTTGACCAGTTTATCCCGAATATCACCGTGCTTTCGTTCAATGAGATAGACAATACCGTGCAGATACAGGCTGTGGGTAATGTGGCTATCTGATAGATTATCGCCGCCACTTTCACCCCAAATGTAAATAATCCCCGACAATTTCCCCGTTTCTATGGACAAACAGGAAAAAATGTAGTACAATAAAAGTAAGCATAGCATATCACCGAAGGGAGGCCCGCTTTATGACTGCCGACGCAGCTGAGGACATCTCCCGAATGGAGACGCAGAACGGGCCGTCTCCGAAGGAAATGCTCCTTCTGAAATATAAGCAGACAGGCGATGTTTCCGTAAGGAACGAGATCGTCATGCAGTACATGAATATCGTGAGGTACGCTGCCGTTTCCGCACGCAATATGTACTGCGGCTGTGCCGATCCCGAGGATATCGTCAACGAGGCGGTCATGGCGCTTATGTCCGCCGCAGACAGCTTCGACCCCGAAAAGGGCGTGAAGTTCGAAACCTATGCGTCCATAAAGGTGAGGGGCGCTGTTATCGACTATATCCGCAGGCAGGATATTATCCCGAGAAGCGTGCGCAAATTCGCCAAAGAGTATAATTCCGCTTATTCCGAGCTTTACACTGAGCTGAACCGTGAGCCTGAGGACGGCGAGATAGCCGAAAAAATGGGCATTTCCGCCGAAAAGCTCCGTTCAATGACCGCTCAGTCCTCCGCCGCTCAGACCGTTTCGCTCGACGAAATGATGTCCGAGAGCGGGTTCGAAATACCCGAAAAACCGTCCGCTGAGGGCGTGTGGGACGCAGAAAAGCACCTCTGGACCGAGGAACGCCGTGCAGTTCTTGCCGATGCCATAAGAAAGCTGAACGACAGGGAACGCACCGTCATAACCCTTTATTACTACGAAAAACTCAGGCTCTCCGAGATCGGAAAGGTGCTGGACATCTCCGAATCAAGAGTCAGTCAGATACATTCAAAGGCTGTCGCTAAGCTCAGAGCTTATACTCTCGATTATCTCAGAGGTTAAATATACAAATTGTATTATTCTGCTTGTATTATATTTTGGATAATATACTTTGAGTATTCACACGGCATACGATATCTCCGCTGCTTCCGATATGCTTTTTTATACTTTGCGTAAATTTATCACGGCGATATATTGCGATGTCAGCGTGTGTGTATACCGAAAGTAAATCACGATATGTATAATAACAAAGAAAATATACCGAAAGGATAGATAAATATGTTCAGAGGCTTCTATATTTCCGCAAACAACATCATAAATCAGGAACGTTCGCTGAATGTCATATCAAACAACATGGCAAACAGCAGCACGGCGGGATATAAGCGTGAGGAGTCTATCCCCGAAAGATTTGAGGAACGGCTTCTGCTTCTCAGAAACGGCAGGGACCGCTCGGGAACGATATCCTACCGCACTCAGGACTACACCTGGACGGATACCGAGCAGGGTACGCTTGAATACACCTACAAGCCCCTTGATATCGCACTTATCGGCAATGTTTTCTTTAATATCGAGGACAGGATATCGGGCGAACGGATGCTGACAAGGAACGGTCAGTTCAATATCGACGGCGAGGGTTATCTCGCACTCGGTTCGAGCGGACGCATACTTGACGCAAACGGTCAGTATATCCGGCTCGGAACTTCCGATTTTACCGTTTCCGAGGACGGCATTATCACTGCGGAGGACGGCAGGACCTTCACCCTCGGACTTACATATATTGACGGGCAGACCGATATGGAGCGCGTCCGTGACAATATGTTCAGACCGTTTCAGAATGTTCCGATAGGAAATATCCCGAACGGCGAGAATTTCAAGGCCGTTCAGGGCGCATATGAGCGTTCAAATGTCGATATCGGCGAGGAAATGGTCGATGCAATGGCACGTCAGCGCAGCTTTGAGGCAAGCGTTCAGGCGATGCAGATAATGAACAGCATAAACCAGATCGCAGCAAACGATCTTATGAAGATAAACTGATAAGGAGTGAGCCGCAGTGAGCAGCATAGGCTTTTATTCATCGGCAATGGGCGTTTTTACAGCTAAGGACGCTATGGATATTACCGCAAACAACGTCGCAAACGTCAATACGAACGGCTATAAGGCACTTCGTCCGTCA
>USNJ01000033.1 GCA_900556055.1 uncultured Ruminococcus sp. | reverse complement strand
GAACGGTGTTCTTCTTGTCGGCAATGATGAATACAACGTCGCCCTTTTCTGCGCCTGCCTTTGCAAGGATAGCGTCAAGCTCGCCCTCGCCTAAGAATTTGCCGAAAGAGCAGTTGGGTGCGTCATCTACCCATCTGATGTATGCGAGACCCTTTACGCCGATGCCCTTGACATATTCGGTGAGCTTGTCGATCTCTTTTCTTGTGAGTACGGAAGCTGCGTTCTTTGCAACGATAGCTCTTACCGAGCCGCCGTTTTCGACAGCAGATGTGAATACGCCAAAGCCGCAGTCCTTTACGAGATCGGAGATGTTCTGTATCTCCATGCCGAAGCGGATATCAGGCTTGTCTGAGCCGTATTTTTCCATTGCATCGACATATTTCATGCGTGGGAGAGGCATATCGATATCCTTGTGAAGAAGCTCGCTGAAAAGCTTGCGGATAAAGCCTTCTGCCATATCCATGATATCGTCCATGTCAACGAAGGACATTTCAAGGTCGATCTGAGTGAATTCAGGCTGTCTGTCGGCTCTGAGATCCTCATCACGGAAGCAGCGTGCAAGCTGGATATAGCGGTCAAAGCCGGAGATCATCAGCAGCTGCTTGTAGATCTGCGGAGACTGGGGCAGAGCGTAGAACTTGCCGGGGTGAACTCTTGAAGGAACGAGATAATCTCTTGCGCCCTCGGGAGTGGATTTTATCATCATAGGTGTTTCGATCTCGATAAATCCGTTGTCGTAGAAGTAATCTCTTGCGACCTTTGCGATTCTGCTTCTCATGATGATATTATCCTGGAGAGGCTTTCTTCTCAGGTCAAGATAACGGTACTTAAGACGAAGCTCCTCATTTGTGTTTGTGTTGTCAACGATCTCGAAAGGAGGTGTCTGAGCCTTTGCGAGGATACGGAGATCATCAACAAAGATCTCAACGTGTCCTGTTGCGATCTTGTCGTTTACGCTCTCACGCTCACGGACCTCGCCTTTTGCCATAACGACATATTCGGAGTGGCAGGAAGCAGCCTTCTCGAAAACAGCCTTGTCAGTCGTTTCGTTGAATGTCAGCTGGACAACGCCCGTTCTGTCACGGAGGACGATGAAGATGATGCCGCCCTTGTTTCTTACAGTGTCAACGTATCCGCCGACTGTTACGGTTTCGCCTGCTTTGAGCACTTCGCCGCAGTAATGAGTTCTTTTCAGACCTTTCATATTGTCTGCCATTTTAATAACCACCTTTATTTTGATTCATTTTTTAATTCACGGATAATATAGAATGCAGCGCCTGCCGCAAGAATGAATATTGCGCCCTCAGCGAGCCATACGTTGGGCATTATGACCGCAAGACCGTTGAATACGGTGTGAGCCGCAACGGCAGCGAGCCAGTACTGTATGGACTTGCCTGCTCTTACGCCCTTGAATATCAGCACAGATGCGAAAACATGATATGTCATTGCGAAAACCCTCTCGGCTATTCCGAGATAGACATCGCCTGCTTTAATTGAAGTCAGCTGATCGGAGAGTGCGTTCATCGTCAGAAGTATATCATCGGTCGGTCCTGCGGGATCGCCTCCGACATAGAACATTGAGACAAAAGTGCCGTTGTTGATCGCAGTCATGTAAATAACATAGGTCAGCATCGTCACGCCGATAAGAATGACGTCTTCACAGGTGCCGTGACCGAGACCGAAGGCTATCGACTGTTTAAGGCTGCGTTTGTCGCCTTTCAGGATAAACCTTGCGCAGATAAGCCTTGCCGTTTCCTCGAAAAGTCCCGCGGTAAAAGCGCCTATCAGTATTTTTCCCGCAGTCGTTGATACAAATGCAGCGAAAGGCGCACTTTTAAGCGACAGCACCTGCAATACAGGCAGCCTCAGCACTATCTGCGAGACGAAAAATGCCGCCGCACCGATCAGCGTGACAAGATGCGAAGTCTTGTTTTTCACGTTGTATATCACGCAGAGGATCACCCAGCCGAGTATATTCACGGCAGCGGAAATTATCGCCGCCGCTATAACGTTCTGCGGTATCATATAAGGTCGTCCTCAGCCTTGAACATCTCAGCGACGAGGGCATTGGAGAAGCTTTCAACGAACTTCTCGTCAAGCATGATATCCTGCTGTTCGCCGCTGTCCATGCATTTGAGCTTTGCCGAGCAGCTTTCAAGCTCGTTGTCTCCGAGAACCATTGTGAATACGGAGCGGAGCTTGTTTGCATATTTCATCTGAGGCTTTATTCCTCTGTTCATAACGTCAAATTCAACGTAATATCCTTCCATGCGCAGCTTATAAGCAAGCTCAACTGCCTTGCGTGACGCAGCCTCGCCCATAGATGCGATATAAAGGTCGCAGCGCTTGGGCTGAATGAAATCAGCATCCTGCTTTTCCATTGTTGCGATAAGGCGTTCAAGTCCCATTGCGAAGCCGAGGGCGGGAGTGTGGTTTCCGCCAAGCTCCTCAACAAGTCCGTCGTAGCGTCCGCCGCCGCAGACTGTACCCTGTGAGCCGAGGTCGGTAGTCACGAACTCGAAAACGGTCCTTGTGTAGTAATCAAGACCTCTTACTATCTTGGGATTTATCTCGTAATCTATTTCCATAAGCTCAAGATTTGCCTTTAAGCCCTCAAAGTGAGCCTTGCAGTCGTCGCAGAGATAATCTACGATCTTGGGAGCATCTTTTGCGATCTCACCGCATATCGGGCTTTTGCAGTCGAGTATTCTCATCGGGTTCTTTTCAAGGCGGCTCTTGCAGGTATCGCAGAGCTTATCCTCAGATGAGGAGAAATATTCTCTCAGCTTCTTGTAATACTCCGCACGGCATTTGGGACAGCCGATGGAGTTGATATAAAGCTTGATGTTTTTCAGCCCCGCTCTGTCGATAAGCGTTTTTGCAAGGCAGATAACATCTGCATCGGCAGCGGGCGAGTCGGAGCCGAACATCTCAACGCCGAACTGGTGGAATTCTCTCAGCCTGCCTGCCTGCGGACGCTCATGCCTGAAGCAGGAGAGGATATAGAAAAGCTTCTGCGGAAGTGCATCGTTCAGGAGTCCGTTTTCGATGGACATGCGGACAGTTCCCGCCGTTCCCTCGGGACGCAGTGTGAAATCCTCGTTATCCTTGCCGTTTGCCGCAGAGCTTGCGGTAACGCTGTACATTTCCTTCTGAACAACGTCTGTTGTATCTCCGACGCTTCGGTTGAAGAGCTTTGTGTCCTCAAATGTGGGTATCCTTATCTCCTTGAATCCGAAAGCCTGCGCTGTGTCTGCCGCAAGCTTTTCCACTGTCTGCCACTTATAGACATCAGCGGGGACAACGTCCTTTGTGCCGTAAGGCCTTTTTACTGTAAATTCCATTTCAAGTCTCCTTTTCATAAACTAAAAAAGCCGCCCCCGACAAAAGTCAGGGACGGCGGAATGCCGTGGTGCCACCCATCTTTAAACGGATAAACCGTTCCTCGGATCCTCTGTAACGTGAGGGTACGTCTCCGCTTTGTCACGGAGAAGCTCCCGGAGTGTCCTTCTCAGCCCGTAAACGCAGGCGGTTCTCAGCAATTCCGCCCTCTCTTTGCCGTTTTTCGGGAGATACTCTCTCCTGTCTCAGCTTATATTATAATTGTAACGCTGTAAGAGGGATTTGTCAAGTAGTATCAAAGAAAAAAATCATGTAATAATCGAAAAAAATGTTGCAATCGGACGAAAACAGTGATATAATCTGATTAGCGAAAGCTAACCGAAAGGAAGGATATCAATGAAATTCTATAATTACGGCGATAAAAATGCACCTGTCATCATGCTGCTGCCCGGAACCTGCTGTCACTGGTCGATGTTTTCCAAGGCAGTTTCGCTTCTGAAGGACACATTCCGTGTGATCTGCGTATCCTACGACGGTTTTGATGAAACACAGCCTGAGCTGTCATTCCCGAGTATGACGATCGAAACGGAAAAGATAGAAAATTACATAAAGGAAAATCTCGGCGGACGGATATTTGCGGCATACGGCTGCTCTCTTGGCGGAAGCTTTGCGGGACTGCTCATTCAGCGCAGGAATATACACATAGATCACGCATTTATCGGCAGTTCCGACATGGATCAGGCGGGAAAGGCTGCTGCAAAGATGCAGGCGGATATCCTCTGCCCGATGCTGACGAAAATGCTGAAAACAGGCGAGATCCCAGACTGGATGAAAAAGCTTCAGTCCCGCAAAAAGAAGGACGGCGGCGATAACAGCGATTTTCTTGCGGAATTCAAAAAGATGCTGCCCGAGGATATGAGCAAGATCTCGGAAAAGAGCATCTACAATCAGTTCTATTCCGATCTTGTCACGCCGATCGACGACAATATCCGTGCAGAGGGTACTGTTATCCACGTTTTCTATGCGCTGAAAATGGGCGACAAATATTATGACAGATATTTGCAGCATTTCCCCGATGCGGATATCTGCGCAAGAGATCTGGGACATGAAGAGCTGCTGATGAAATATCCCGAACAGTGGGCTGAGGAGATAAAGCGCTGCTGCGGACTGCCGTTCGATGAAGAAAAGGCGCTGCCCGAATCGCTTTCCTATATGCGCGGAAAAAGGAAATTCTTTGAAACCCATGAATTCAAGCATGACGAAGCGAGCGGGTTCGACTATCTTGATTACGGAAAGGGCGGCAAGACGCTTGTGTTCCTTATCGGCGGAATGGGCGATCCGAACATGGTATATCCGTACATCGAGGCGTTTGAGAAAGAATACAGGATAATAACCTTCGGCTATCCGCTTGAAATAAAGGATATGAAAACGCTGGCGGGCGGCATAATCAAGCTGCTTGACAGCCTAGGCGTTGACAAGGCTGTTTTCATGGGATCATCGTTCGGCGGATATATGGCGCAGCTCATTGCGGCGGAATATCCCGAAAAAACAGAAGCTCTCTGCCTGTTCTCAACTGCGGCTATGTCCGAAAAGACGATAGGGGAGTTCTCAAAGAAATATAAGACCGCAGCCCCCATTCTGATAAAGCTCATGGGCGCACTGCCGTACAGCATGCTCAGACCCATTGAGATGAAGAAGTGCATGGGATATCTGGAGGGCGTGCCTGCCGAAACAGCGTTCTATATGCGTGAGATGTTCACCGATATCCTGGGGGCATATTCGACCGAAAAGGACGTGCAGATGACAAGCCTTCTCGCCGATATAATAAACCGGAAGCCCTGCACTGCCGATGATCTTGCATATCTTGCGGGAAAGGTACTGCTCATACTCCCCGAGGACGACAGCGTTTTCAGCCGTGAGATGCAGGAGGAGCTTATAAGCATTATGACCGATCCCGAAACGGTCCGCATCAGCGGCGGACATACTGCCACGCTGATGAAATCGGACGAATATATAGAAGCAGTGAAGAAATTTCTCGGAAAGCTCTGATAAATGTTCCGCCGGTGCGCCGCTTTTTGCAATGTAAAAAAGCGGCGCATTTTTTTGTGAAATTTCAATAAGCAAAAATTGGAGTTTGTACTTGTATTTTTTCGCAGAATGAATTATAATAAAGATGTATGTGCAATAATCAATAAAACAGGAGGTCTGGTCTTGAAAAAGATACTGAGTGTCATAAAAAGCAAAAGACTTTATATTGCCGCATTTTTTATTCCTGCGGTGATACTTTTTGCTGCATATGCCTGCTTCGGGGTGTATCCTTTCGGGGATAATTCCGTGCTGGTGCTTGACCTGAACGGTCAGTATGTATATTATTTCGAGCATCTGAGAAATGTGCTGCATTTTGAGGGCAGTCCGTTCATCTCATGGAGCAGAAACCTTTCGGGTGAAACGATGGGTATTTTCGCCTACTATCTTGCAAGCCCGTTCACGCTTATCGTGATGCTGCTGCCGCGCTCGATAATAACAGAGTCGCTGCTGATAATGCAGCTGTGCAAGGTAGGTGCGGCATCCGTTACGTTCTGCTGGTATCAGAAGCATGCGAGGGACAACCATAATGCGGCATCCCTCATCTTCTCGATATGCTATTCGCTGATGTCCTACATGATAGTTCAGCTGATGAACCCGATGTGGCTGGACGGACTTATCTATCTGCCGCTTATCTGCTACGGCATCGAGGTGCTGATAGACAAGGGAAAAATGCTTTGGTTCGTTATCCCGCTGGCGCTTATGTTCATGGCAAACTTCTACATCGGCTGGATGACCGCATTTTTCAGCGTGCTTTATTTCCTGTACTATTTTCTTTTTATCCGCCGGGAAAAGGAGGCTGCGCTTTACTATTTCATCGCAAGGGGCTTCAAATTTGCGGTCTGCGGCGTGACGGCGGCTCTTGCTTCCGCATGGGTGCTGCTGCCGCTCTATAATTCGCTGAAGCTCGGAAAGCTTGATTTCACCGATCCTAAATTCGAGTGGAAAACGCAGTTTGAGATACTTGATTTCTTTGCAAATCTCATGCCGAACAGCTATGATACTGTGCGCCCTGAGGGTTCGCCGGTACTGTTCTGCGGCTGCCTGACGCTTATCCTTGTTCCGCTTTTCTTCATGAATTCCAAGATAGATGCAAAAAGAAAGATAGGCAGCGCATTCCTGCTGTATTTCCTGATGATGTCCATGTACATCTCGAATATCGACATCGCATGGCACGGATTTCAGGTGCCGAACTGGCTGCCTTACCGCTATTCGTTCACATTCAGCTTTGTTCTCCTGCTGATGGCTGCGGAAACCTTCGAGCATATCGACGGTATATCGGCAAAGCAGATCGGCGGCACATTCTTCGGACTTTTTGTTTATATAATCTGCCTGAACAAGAATGACGCAGATAACAGGCTCGATATCATATATTCGATATGGTTCGCTATCGGATGCATCGCTATATATGCCATCGTGCTGTATCTCCACAAGAAATTCTACAAGAGCGGCGGAACTGCGCTGGCACTGGTGATACTCGTATGCGCAGAGCTTTTCGGAACGACGCTCTGGAATCTCGATGCTATCAACAAGGACGTTGTATATTCAAAGCATTCGTCCTATAACGATTATATCACCCTCGGCAGGGACACAGTGCATGACATCTACGAGATGGACGGCGGAACATACCGCATCGAAAGCGACTATCACAGAACAACAAACGACGCTCTTGCATTCGGAAGCTACGGCATCTCACATTCAAGCTCGACGCTGAATGCAGGACCTATCCAGCTGCTTCGCCGCCTTGGTTTCTCCTATGGCGGACATTATATAAAGTACAAGGGCGAAACCTATGTTACCGACTCTATCCTCGGCATAAAGTATGTCATGGAGAGAGGGGCAAAGAACAGTGCGGGCGTTGTCGATAAGGAACCCGTCTGCAAGCAGTATAACGATCTTGTGATGACAAGAGAGAGCGAAAAGAACAAGATATGGGTGTATGAGAATCCGTATGCGCTGCCGATAGGCTTCATGGCAAACAAGAATATCCTTACGATAAATATCGACAACGATAATCCGTTTGTAAATCAGAACAAGCTTCTTTCTGCGCTGACAGAGGGCGTTTATACCGAGTATTTCAAGCCCATCGAGGTAGCAAGGGTCGCTCCCGAGAATGTAAAGTCCTCTACCTACGGCGATCATACGAAATATGTCCCGATCGTTGAAGGCGACAACGCACAGGTCGAGTATTTCATAGAAGCACCCACAAACGACACTATCTATGTTTATCTCCCCAGCAAGTACGAAAGAAAGGTAAATCTCTGGCTCAATAAGGAGTTCCTTGATTACTATTACACAGGCGGAAACATGACTATCCAGAATCTCGGAAAATATGATCCGGGTGAGGAGATCTCGCTTATCTGCACTATCGACAACGATAAGAATGAGCTTATCATCAAGGATCAGTGGTTCTATTATCTTGACGAGGCTATGTTCAGGGCGGCTTATGAGAAGCTCGCTCAGCACCCGTTCGAGGTAACGAGCTTTAAGGAGGATCACATCAAGGGAACGATCACTGCCGATCAGGACGGATATATGTTCACAACGATCAACAACGAGCCGGGCTGGACAGTCTGGGTCGATGGTGTAAAAACAACCACCGTAACAGTCGCAGGCGCACTTATGGCAGTTCCTGTTTCGGCAGGTACGCATGAGATCGAAATGAAGTTCTTCCCCGCAGGACTTGCTCTCGGAATGATACTCACAGCTGTCGGCATCGTTATAATCGTCATCATGGGCATAATGGAGAAAAAGCAGGAAAAGCGTCTGCTTGACCGTGTTTATGAGGAAGATCCCGATGATGCTGAAAAGGAGCTTATCCCCGAAGCGGAAGTTTCCGAAGAAGCAAAGACAGAGAAATCGGACACCACAGACGAAAACACAGAAAATAACGATTGATATTTATCCCCCGTGCCAAAGGATTGAACTTTGGTGCGGGGATATTTTTTGCTTGATTATCACGGAAAAGTGTGTTATAATAGCAATAATAAAAATATAAGGAATGATAATTTTGAAGGGATACAGAATAAGTATCGTCCGCCACGGCAGGACCGCCGGCAACGATAAGGGACTTTATATAGGCAAGACCGATCTCCCGCTGACCGAACAGGGCAAGGATGAGCTTCGTGCGCTCTATGAGATGTACGAATATCCGAGGGTGCATAAGGTCTATTCAAGCCCGCTGGAAAGATGCGTCCAGACAGCTGAGATATTGTTCCCCGACAAGGATATCACTGTTGTTGATGACCTCAAGGAGATGGATTTCGGTGTTTTCGAGGGACTTAAAGCGGAGGATCTCGTTCAGCTTGACAGCTATAAGAAGTGGCTGAAGGGCGGCCTTGACAATCCGCCGCCGAACGGTGAAAGTCTCAGGGATATGATGGTCCGCTGCTATACGGCACTGAATGCTATAATCCTCGACATGATGCAGGAGGACGCTACTCATGCGGGAGTTGTCACACATTCGGGAATACTCATGAACATGATGTCCTGCTTCGGTCTGCCGAAGATGAAGCCTATGGAATTTGCATGCCAGATGGGCTTCGGATATGAGATACTTGTCAATGCTAACATGTGGCAGAACGGAAACTGCTTTGAGATACTCGGCAGGATCCCGCAGTAAGATATCAGGCTGCTTATAATACAGGAGAGGGGGCATGAAAATGGCTGTTGTGTCCAAGGATATAAAGGAACTCAGGGATTTTTCGATGGGCAGGGTAAAAAGCAGCTGGGCTGAATGCATAATGGTTTTCCTGCTTCTGCTCGCGCCTGCCACACTGCTTGCGTCCATTCTGCTGATAGTTTACGGCATCTTTCACGCATCGGGTGCGGTCACGGGAAATATGCTGACAGCTGCGGCGGAAAATCACGTTTATCTGTGGCTGTGCATAGGCATAAGCATAGCTGTATACATTCTGCTGGCACCCGTTACGGTCGGCTGCTGCTGGTGGTTTATACATTTCGTAAGGGATAAAAGCCACGATCTGCGCTGCATACTTTCGAGCTACCGCACTCCGACGGCATTTCTCAAAGCACTGAGAGTAAAGATCGTGACGGATATCGCAGTGCTTCTGGCACTGTTCATTTTCCTAGGGCTTTTTCTGCTTGCGGATACGCTGCTCGATCTTGCGGTCAATGCGGCGGGACAGCCTCATGGTGCTCTGGTCGCAGCTAATATCGTAAAGGTATTTGTCGGCATTGTGCTGTGCATACAGTTTGCATTGTCATTTCTCAGAACGGAATCGGTCGTTTTCTTCTACACGATGAATCCCGATGAAGATGTGTTCAGGCTGATGAAAATATGCAGAAAAATAACCCGTGACAACAGAAAAACATCGTTCGGAGTGCTTCTGCTGATGCTTATCTGGTCGCCCGTGCTTCTGCTGACGTTCAATGCGCTGTTTGTGCTGCCGTATTGGGTGACGCTGCTTTCATGCAGCTGCATTGCACTGACCGATGACTATGCAAAAGCGAGCGCTGAGCTGACATGAACGGAAGATATATCGAATTTGCCGTTTCAGAATGCGAAAGCGGCATGAACATCGGCGATCTGCTGCGTTCAAAGGGATTTTCCGCAAGGCGCATAGCAAGGCTCAAACGCACGGAAAACGGCATATCCGCAGACGGCTGTCATGCAAGAACTACGGATACGGTGAAAACGGGAACGGTCATTTCACTGTTCATCGCCGAGGAGGGGAAAGCTCCCGAACCGTCTCCGGGTCTGCTGAAGCTTGCGCCTGTCAGGTATGAGGACGATGATGTTATCGTGTTCGCAAAGCCTGCGGGAATGCCCGTGCATACGTCCGCAAAGCACCGTGACGACACGCTTGAGAATGTGTTTGCCTGCGTCTGCGTGGGAATGGCGTTCCGTCCCGTGAACCGTCTGGACAGGGATACCTCGGGACTTGCGGCGGCTGCGAAAAATGCCTTTGCGGCGGCATCACTGCAAAAAAGCCTGACGAAAACCTATTTTGCGGCAGCCGAGGGGCATATTTTCGGGAACGGACGGATATATCTCCCGATAGCAAGGGAGCAGGAGTCGATAATCACACGCTGCGTCAGAGAGGACGGAAAGCCTGCGGAAACGACCTATTCCGTCATTAAAAGAGGATATTCCGCTGACGGAGCACCGCATACTCTGCTTGCGTGCAGGCTCGGAACGGGTCGGACGCATCAGATAAGAGTGCATTTTTCCCATCTCGGACATCCGCTGGCAGGCGATGATATGTACGGCGGGAGCATGAAAAATATCGGTACACAGGCACTTCACTGCGGGGAGATATCCTTTGCGGATCCCGTAAGCGGAAGGACCATCACGCTGACGGAGCCTCTGCCCGATGAAATAAACAATCTATTTGCAAAGGAATGATATAAATGGAGAGAATAGCAAGCTTTTCGGTCGATCACAGAAAGATCAACGTCGGAATGTACATTTCAAGAATAGACGGGGACATCGTGACTTATGATGTCAGAATGGTAAAGCCGAACGGCGGAGAGTATCTCTACGGACCTGCGGCGCATACTATCGAGCATCTTTTTGCGACATATGCGAGAAATTCGGAGTTCGGAAAGAACGTCGTTTATGTAGGTCCTATGGGCTGCATGACGGGATTTTACCTTATCACAAGGGATCTTCCGCATGACAAGGCAATAAAGCTGGCACTTGATTCAATGAGATTTGTTGCGGATTTCGAGGGCGAGATCCCGGGAAACACAGAGCCTGAGTGCGGAAACTATCTCTATCACGATCTGAGGGGCGCAAAGAAGGCTGTTCTGCCGATACTGAAGGTTCTGGAGAATTATACTCCCGATCTCCTTGAATATTCGGCGCATTACAAGGACTGAATCTGAACCGGATAAACAAAGCATACTGCAAAGTGCTGATAAATACTTTTATCGGCACTTTTTCATGATCTGCGTTTTTTCCTTTTGTTCAGCATAAACTAAAGTCATTTTTTCTTCGCCTGATTTTTATTTATTTCATGAAATTTGTCCTTATACTATTGCATTTTGGCGGATAATGATGTATAATCCATAATGTGGTTAGCTTAGACTAATCTCAGAAGGGATGAATGTTATGACAAATTATCTTGCAATGTCAATATGCGGACTTATAGGCGGAATTTTATGTGCGGTAGGAGATGTGCTTTTCGATCTCAAGGGAAAGGGAAACAAAAAGCTGGGCGAAACGGGCAATATCGACAGCAACTGGCTCAAAATGCCGTATTGGCGGTTCAATGCATCAATACTCATTGCGTCAGTCGGCGCACTTTTGGCTGCGTTCGGTATATTCTCTCTCGGTGCACAGATATCCGAAAAAAGCGCAGTGCTTGGCGGAATATCTCAGGTAACGGGATTTATCGGCTCAATGGGCTGTATTTTTATACATTCCTATCTCTGCCTTCAGGCGATAATCTACAAGGAAATAATGGAAGAGGATCGTTTTCAGCTTGCTGACAAGGTGCTCACTAAAACGTACAAATCTGTGGCTGTCCCGTTCTTTGCGCTCTACATTTGCCTGCTTATCCCGTCGATATGCAGTATTATCGCAATAATCAAGGGCTGTCTTGATGTTCCGATGTGGTTCGTGATACTCAATCCTTTGGCATTTCTTATAATAGGAATGTTGTTCAGAGTCATAAACAAGGAAGTTTTTGAAGATCTGCCGGGAATAGTTATGCCAAGCCTCGGACTCGGTATGCTGGGACTTATCGGCATTGTGAATATGATCTGATTGACATACATGAAAAAATACGCTATAATATCCATTAAAAATACGGTGGATATTATAGCGGAATTTTTTATGAAAAGTGCAACATTTTTTATCTCTCGGCTGTATACATATCAGAACGGCAAAAAAGACCGTCATTATAATAAAAGAGAGGTAATCAATATGAAAAAAGCAATTATTATCACTTTACTTGCAGCTATGGGAATGACATTAACAGCGTGCCAGAGTGCATCTGCGTCTGAGGCAGCAGCAAGCGATACTGCTTCATCAAATGTAAATGTCAGCGATACAGATGGCGAAAGTGTTCAGATACCTAACCCGTTTGTTGACTGCGATACCGTTGAAAAAGCTGAGGATCTCTGCGGAATGAAGATAAGCGTTCCCGACAGCATAAGCGGATACGGCGAAAAGAGCATCAGCGTTATGGACAAGCAGATGATACAGGTAATGTTCACAAACGATAATGATGATATGATATTCAGAAAGGCTTTCGGCTCGGACGATATCAGCGGAGATTACAATGAATATTCCGAAAAGCTGACGGAAAATGTTGACGGCACAGATATTGAGATAAGAGGCAATGACAGCAAATACTGCGGCGCTGTATGGCAGAAGGACGGATATTCATATTCCGTATTCAGCAAAAACGGCATATCAAAGGAAGATATGCTTCACTATGTCGGCGTTATGATGACGGAAGATGACGGTGAGATAATGGTCGGCGGCGACCCCCGATACATACAGCCCGTTCCCTATTGACTGATAAAAATAAAGAAAAGGAGACTGATCTCAGATGGAAATATGCCTGAGGAATGACAATTTTCTAAGCTATATCGGAAAGCTTGCCGCTGCGGCAGTGCGTGTGTTATCCGCCCTGCGTTCTTCTCTTTCTTCCTCGGAGGACAATGCGGGCGAAAACTCCGCCATGAACAGCGGTGAGGACAGAAATGCCGCAGCGTCACGGCTGATGGACAGCTACGGAAATTCCATACTCAGGCTTGCATATTCCTATCTTCACAACATGGCTGATGCCGAGGAGATACTTCAGGACACGCTCATAAAATACATACAATATAAGCCGCAGCTTGAAAGTTCAGAGCATGAGAAGGCATGGCTGCTGAGAGTTGCCGCAAATCTCAGCAAGAACCGCATCAAGTACAACGGACTTCGTGAAACGGACGAGCTGAGCGACACGCTTGCCGCTGAGGAGCATGAGGATCTGTCATTTGTCTGGGAGGCAGTGAAAAAGCTGCCTGAAAAGTACAGGGAGGCGATACATCTTTTTTATCACGAGGGATATTCCGCCGAGCAGATCTCGAAGATACTTAAAAGGAACGAAAGCACGGTCCGCTCCGATCTCCGCAGGGGACGTGAAAAGCTGAAAACTATCCTGAAGGAGGCATATGATTTTGAGTAAGTCGTATAATGAGATCATGAATAAAATCGAGATCGACGATGAAATGCGCGAACGTGTCCTCCGAAATATCGAAAAAGCCGATATTCCCGAAAAGCCTAAGCCGATCTTGATGTACAGGCGGATCATATCAATGGCGGCGTGCCTTGCGCTTATTATCGCAGGTGCATTTGTCTATAAGAATATGTCCGACACTGCGGTAACAGAGCCGCCGGAGGAAAGCGGGACGATGCAGCCGATGGACAAGGAAACAGCATCAACAGAGGTCACAGATGAAATGGTCGGCACATTCGGCATCACGGAATGTGCATCTGCCGAGGAGCTTTCGGAAAAGCTCGGATTTCCCGTCAGCGACCTGAAATATCTTCCGTTTGAAGGATATGAAGCGGAATACAGCCTGTATTTCGGCGAATTCGCCCAGATAGATTATATAAACGGCAGCGAGATCGTCTCTTACAGAAAGATAAAGGGAGACGAGGATATCTCGGGAGATTACAATGTCTACGACGATGTTAAGGAGATAACAGCAGGCGGCATTTCCGTGACGGTCAAGGGAAACGGCGGCATATATTACATTGCTGTATGGCAGAAGGACGGATATTCATATTCAATATCCGATTACAGCGGACTTTCGGAGCAGACATTTGCGGACATGGCAGCCGGTGCGGAATAATACTAAAAACCCATTGAATTATGGGAATTTCT
>USNJ01000032.1 GCA_900556055.1 uncultured Ruminococcus sp. | reverse complement strand
AGTATCAGCCACACAAAAACCCCCTTTTTATTTCAAATCTGCATACATTTTTATTATAACATTTCCTGACGATAAAATCAAGTAATACAGCACTCTTTTTTGGATAAAATGCATAATGCGGATAAATGTGCGGCGGGTGGCAGTATATCCGCATGGGGACACACTTTTTACGGGGCGTGATAATATCCGCCGGAAGGACTTTGTGACGGTACGGGATAAAGCTGCGGTGTTTTTCTTTGTTTTATCCTTTAAGAAAAGTAAAATTATCCAAAAAAACAGCTGCCCTTTCGGACAGCTGAGATATAATCCTGTCTGAGCGATCAGACATTTACGCCGTATGCATGGCAGAGGGCTTCGAGTCCGCCGCTGTAGCCTGCGCCTACTGCATTGAACTTCCACTCGCCGTTGTGGCGGTAAAGCTCGCAGACAACGAGTGCTGTTTCGATGGAAAATTCCTCCATGAGGTCAAATCTGAGAAGCTCTTCGCCGTTCATGTCGTCATCGGAAGAACGCTTTGCCACACGCACATAAGCGTTCGACACCTGACCGAAGTTCTGATGGCGGTTTACTGCGTCGTGGATAGTTACGGTGATAGCGATCTTTGTGATATGAGAGGGGATCTTGTTGAAGTCGATGAGAATTACCTCGTCATCGCCGTCGCCTGCGCCTGTCAGGTTATCGCCTGTGTGGACGATAGCGTTGTCATATCCCGAAAGATTGTTGTAGAAAATGAAGTCCTCGTCCTTTGTTACCTTGCCGTTTTCACCGAGCATGAATGCCGATGCATCAAGGTCGAAATCATAGCCGCCGTCATAGCGGTTTGTGTCCCAGCCGAGTCCTACGAGTGCTTTTGTCATGGATTTGTCAAGGCTTACGCGCTGACCCTTTGAAAGATTTACACCCATCTTCATTTTCCCCCTTACTGATAGCGTCTTGCTACGTCTGCGATGCCGTTGTCGTTTGTGCCTTCGCCGATAGCACTGAACTTCCATTCGCCGTTGTATCTGTAAACTTCGCCGAATATCATTGCTGTTTTGCCGCTGTAATTATCGGTCAGATTGAATTTGCAGAGCTCCTTGTTCGTGTCTGCGTCAACGATCCTGATGAATGCATTTTCGATCAGTCCGAAATGCTGTGAACGCTCTCTTGCCTGATAGATAGTTACTGCGATAACGATCTTTTCAACATACTGCGGAACATCTCTCAGGTCGATAAGGATCTGCTCATCATCACCGTCGCCTGCGCCTGTCAGATTATCGCCCATATGCACAACAGCACCGCTCTTGTGCTTCAGGTTGTTATAGAATACGAAATCGTCCTTGTTTGCAAGCTTGTCGCCGACAGAGAGGAGGATAGCCGATGCATCGCAGTCGATCGGTGCGGGCTTGGGTGCGAAAAGTCCTCTTTTCTGATTAACTTCGTCCCAGCCGAGTCCTACCATAACTCTTTTAAGAGATGAATTTCCTTTTGTAAGGTCAACCTTCTGACCCTTCTGGAGATTAACTGACATGGTTTCTACTTCCTTTCAGTATCAGTTCGATGATGTAACAGTGCCTGCGGGAGAAAATCCCAGCTCCTGATATACCTTGATCGTCGGGGCAAGCCATACCTGACCTGTTCCTCTGTATACATTTACAAGTCCCTCGCCGCTGACAGCAGAGCCGATAAGCGTCTTTGCGGAACGTTCAACCGTAAAGTCGATGCCTGCCGTTCTCAGTACGGCGAAGCTGCCGTCTACCTTCAGAACATCGTTCTTCAGCTCGATTATGTCGATCTCGCACATAGGCACGGCACATTCAAGAACAACAAGTCCCGGTCCCTTTATAGATGTCTGGAAAATACCCTCGCCGCCGAGAGCCGCACTTGACAGATTTTTCTGCATGAATGCGCTTACGACTGCACTTCCCTGAGCCGCAAAGAACATTCCCTTGTCAACGATGATCTCTTCGCCTGCCTGAAGTTCAAGCGTAAGGAGATGCTTGAATGTGGGTTCAAGGACGATCATTCCCGTGCCTCTGTATTCGGGCTGAGCCGTTGCTTCACCCGTTACAGCACCTGTGAACATCCTGCCGAGGAGATTTCCCGGTGTAACACCCGATACCATTTCAAGATTTCCCATGAAATAGCTCATAGCACCCGGCTCGACTCTTACAGCATCATTTTCAAGATATATAGCTGCCTGACGTGCCTTCATGTTCTGCTGTTCCATGAAATACATCATCTGTGCATTATAGGGATTTTTTCCGCCGAGAAGCTTCTGATATTCGAGTATCTCGACCTTCATGTTCTTGTTGGTGCTTGTGTCGATTATCTTGACATTTTCACGTGTTCCGACTGCATTGTAATTCATTGTTTTTCACTTCCCAATATCATATTTCGGAATGGTTTGCATATAACCTGAACCGCTGTAAAGCAGTACCCCAAAGCAAACCATTCCGATATAAAGTACAAATTAAGAGATGTCAAACCAAAAGCGCCTCAGCGCAATCGCCGTTACCCGAGTAAAATCAGCAAATGTGTCATACGCTCAAACTAATCACAAAAGTATCAATGCGCCAAAGTACAACAAATATGCCTGCCGCACAAACTAATCACAAAAGTACCAATGCGCGGACTCAAACTGATTCACTCCACAAAAGTAAGGCGACGGCTAGCCCAAATCCGACCACGCTCGGGATTTCGTAACGCGGAAAAACCGCGGGGACGCCCCGCTTAGCCGGCGTTGATGCCGAAGTTTGCGCAGAGAGCTGCAAGACCGCCGCTGAAACCACTGCCTATTGCATTGAATTTCCATTCACCATTGTTTCTGTAAAGCTCTGCTACTACAACTGCCGTCTCAATGGAGAAATCTTCGCCAAGATCAAATCTTATAAGCTCTTCACCGGTAGCCTCATTTACAACTCTGATAAATGCATTGGATACCTGTCCGAAGTTCTGACGTCTTGTCTCGTAATCGTAAATAGTTACAGTAAATGCGATCTTTGCAATGTTTGCGGGAACTGCCGACAGATCAACCTTGATCTGCTCGTCATCACCATCGCCTGCACCTGTCAGATTGTCGCCCAGATGCTCAACTGCTCCGCTTGCGTGCTTCAGATTGCCGTAGAATACGAAATCTGCATCGGACTGTGCCTTGCCGTCCTCGCCGAGAAGAAATGCAGCAGCATCGAGATCGAAATCAGCTCCGCCGTCATACTTGTTTGTGTCCCAGCCAAGTCCTACGAGTACCTTTGTGAGTCCGGGGTTTGTTTTTGTCAGATCAATTTTCTGACCCTTCTGTAAACTGATTGCCATGATAAATACACTCCTTTTTATTATTTTTTATTGGGATTAACGATAGCTTTTCTGATAAGGTCAACAGGGATAATGGATATCGCCATGATAAGGATAACTGCCCACTGACCGATCGAAAGAGGTACACAGTTCATTACCTTGCCGCCTACGTAGATCATAAGCACCTGTACAACCGTGATGATGCCGAGTATCTTCAGAAAGCCCTTGTTCTTGCCGATGTTGTCGAAAAGATTGAGCTTTTCCGTTCTTGCGTTGAATGCATTGAATACTGCAAGGAAGATGAAGAGTGCAAAATATCCTGAGAAAAGTTTGTCATAGATATGATCCATTTCCGGGTGAGGAATGTGGAAGAAGCCGGGATCGCCTGTCTCAGCGAAGAATTTCTGGATAGGAGATGTCAGCAGGAATGAAAGGCTCATGATGAGAGACCATGCAGCACCTGTGAATATCTCGGACCACATATACTTTGAAACGATAGCTTCCTGTCTTGACTTCGGCTTTTCATGCATATATCTGTTAAGTGCAGGCTCTCCGCCGAATGCAAGTGCGGCAAGTGTGTCCATTACGAGATTTACCCAGAGGATCTGAGTGATCGAAAGAGGATTATCCATTCCGAGAAGAGGACAGATGAAGGAAACAGCAACAGCCGTAACATTGATGGTCAGCTGGAATATGATAAACTTTCTGATGGAGTTGAAGATAGTACGTCCGTAAAGGATAGCCTTGTCGATGGAATTGAAGTTGTCATCGAGGATAACGATGTCGGACGCTTCCTTTGCGACCTCTGTGCCGCCGCCCATTGCAAAGCCGACATCAGCCTTTTTCAGTGCAGGCGAGTCGTTTACACCATCGCCCGTCATGCCCGCAACAAGGTCAAGCTCCTGCGCAATGCGTACAAGACGTGACTTGTCGGAAGGCAGCGCACGGGAGATAACTCTCAGTCTCGGCAGAATGTTCTTTACTTCATCATCGGAAAGATCCGCAAGCTCATCGGAAGTGAGCGTAACAGCATCGGGAATGTCGATGATGCCGGCTTCCTTTGCGATAGCGCATGCAGTATCCTTTCTGTCGCCCGTGATCATTACGACCTGAACGCCTGCGCTGTGAACTTCCTTGATAGCGGTAACGGATTCGGGACGAACTTCATCTCTTATTCCGAGGATACCTACGAGAGTCCAGTCGCCCTCAGGCAGCTTTTCACTCTCGGGATCAATTTCCTTGTCGGAGATAGCAAGAGCAAGTACACGGATAGCACGCTCTGCAAGCTCGTTCATCTTGTCTTCGATCACCCAGTTGCCCGTAACGGGTTCCTTTTCGCCCTTTGAGTTGTAGAAGCTCGAGCATCTTGCAGTGATCCTTTCGGGTGCGCCCTTGATAAGAGTCATGCGCTTGCCCTGATATTCAACTGTTGTTGCGGAATATTTGTTGTCGCTGTTGAAGGGGATATTTGCGATCTTCTGAACTCCCTCGGGAGCAGTGCTGTTTATGGCAAAGGTCAGGACTGCACGCTCTGTTGCGTTTCCGCCGATCGCTCTGCCCTCATTGACAACAGATGTTGAGTTGCTGATGATGGACATTTTGAGCAGTTCATTAAGCTTGCCGTCCGTTTCATCAACAGATTTGTATTCAGTGCCGAAGCCGTCAGCGAATGTTACGACTTCAAGCTTGCCCTTTGTGATAGTACCTGTCTTGTCAGAGAAAAGAATGTTCAGAGAACCTGCTGTTTCGATACCGTTTATCTTGCGGACAAGGACGTTATCCTTGAGCATCTTGCCCATGTTCTGCGCCGAAACGATAGCGATCATAAGGGGAAGTCCCTCGGGAACTGCCATTACGATGATGATAACAGCGAGGATAACAGCATCAAGGATATTGGTGATAAGTGCGGGGAAAAGCTCGGCTGCGGGCTGTGCAAAGAATGCTGCCGCACCGCCGTCGTAGTCGATGAAAATTCTGGAGATAAGAAGTGCGACTGCGATAGCGATACCGCCGATGTAGCCAAACTTTGATATGCCGTCTGCGAGGTTTGAAAGCTTTACCTTCAGGGGTGACTCACGGTCATCGTCCTGCTGGAGCTCGGAAGCGATCTTTCCGTATTCGGACTTGTCGCCGACTGTTGTTACACGCATAACTGCGTTTCCGGAACAGACTATCGTTCCTCTGAACACCTTGTATTCGTTGAGAGTGTCAAGAGTCTTTTCCTCTTCAACGTAACCCTCGGGCATTACCTTCTTGGTCGCTTCCTTGGATTCTCCGTTCAGGACGGACTGATCGACTTTGATGGTTCCGTCTGCAAGAACGCCGTCAGCAGGGATCTTGTCGCCCGACTGGAGCATGATAAGATCGCCTACAACGATGTCATCGATAGGTATCTCAACGACAGCACCGTTTCTGTATACCTTGCAGAGTATCCTGGAAGCTTCTTCCTGAAGCTTCTGGAATGCGTTTTCGTTGTTGTATTCGGAGATCGTGGATACGAATGTTGCAATAACAACAGCCGCAGCGATTCCGAGCGGTTCGTACCATTCAACAGCTGCCTCAATAACGCCGACAGCACCGAGGATAAAGATAACAACGTTGATAATGAGCGCAACGCATAAGATCTTTATCATAGGGTCTCCGAAGTTGCCTTTGAGCTTATCCCAGAAGGATTCGCTTGCGACCTCCGAAAGCTTGTTGGTACCGTTTTTAGCCCGTGATTCTTCTGCCTGGGCATCGGTAAGTCCTGTGAAATTCATTTTATAAAATTCCTCCGTTTGAAAAAGTTTTATGTCACTTTTTGCTGTATTGACAAACATTATACATCATATATCAAAAAAAGTCCATAGTTTCCCGAGATTTTCACCTATATTTCATCAACATAAAGAAATCTTAAAGATTATCTCATGATTTTTTTATGGATATCTCGGCAAGCAGACCTCTTTCGCCTCTGTACATACGGAAAACTGCGCCGTCAAACAGTCTGATCGCCTGTCCCTGCGGCACTGAATTGCCCTCGGGTGACATAAGACCTTCGGCGTTGCGGTTGATAAGGAACCACTGTCCCTCATGGCGGCAGATGTAAGCCATCAGCGTCTTATCCGCTTTTTCATCGGGGAAAACGCCCGACTGGAAATGCCACTTGAAAAGGGGAGTGTTGTTGACGATATCCACTTCGGAATAGTCGCGCCACTGTCCCTCACGTCCTCTGATCTCCTGTTTGAGCTTCAGGCGGACGACCTCTTTTTCCGCGATGCGGTGTCCGCAGTATGGGCATCTCGGATTGTTTATGTCGTGGAAAACGAACCATTTCTGTTCACACTGCGGATTTGAACAGTGGTGGAGAAGGTCCCATGTTTTGACAAGACCCCGTTCCCATTCCATAGCCGTGGGACGGTTCTCGGGATTGTGCAGGCCATCAACAAACGTCCTCAGAAAGAGCTTTTCGAGGATAGAACCCATGTCGTGTATCGTCACATAAAGATCCTTCGGGCGGTTTGACGTATCATCGGGATTTTCGATGAACAGCGCCTTCGGACCGAGTGCGAGATAATCATCATTTTCCGCTGAATCCATATCATAGATCTTCGGACCTATCAGCGGATGACGCAGGAAAAGATACTCATAGATAAGCACTCCCAGCGCATGAAGGTCGGTATAGCTTGACGGTGAAACTCTCTTGGGGTCGGTCATTTCAAGGTCGAGGGATTCAAGCACCTCAGGGGCTATATATCCTCTCGTTCCTGCGACCTCCGGCGGATAAAGCCCGGGAACTACCAGCGAGTCAATGTCGATAACAACGCAGTTTCCCGACTTCGGATCTATCAGAACATTGTTGTTTGAGAGATCGGAATGTGCAAGCCCCGCCTGATGCAAACGCCTGATCGAACGTGCCAGAAGCAGCGACATCTGCATCATCGAGCGCAGATCGCCAAGCTCATGGGGCGCAAGATAACGTCTGTTTTTCGACGTGAACCAGTTGCTTTTCTTGTCCTTGCCTTTGAGATTTATCACTGCGGACGAGGATTCATCAAAGAAAAAGCTTTTCGGATAAGCGGGCGATACAAGACCGAATTCGGGATCGACAATTATATCTGTCGGCCAGCAGAAGCGTCCCGCAAAATATGCGGCGATGCGCTCGTCATTGCCCTTTGCACCGCCCTTTGACTCGGGGAGAGTCGGGTTATATCTCGAAATGATCGCTTCAAGGCGCGAATGCATATTCGGATCGGCAGCATCGTTCGGGTCGTTGAAAAACTGCACGACATAGGACTTGTCGGGTGAGAAATAGGTGTATTTCATGCCGCCTCTCGGCGGGTTGTCGGTGATGACGTAGGGTATCTTTTTGCCGCTTGCGAGCGTAGCCTGAGCTATTCTTTCCATCTGTCAGACCTCCCCGCCGGGCAGGATCACCGCAAGCGTCCTGTCGTCAAACGAACCTCTTTTAAGGTATGAGTCGAGCCATGTTTTCAGCTTTTCATCGGGCGTGCCGCTCAGTGCGGACGCTGTTTCCGTGTCGGCAGGTATTGCGAATGAATTGCGCATTTCCCAGAATTTTTCGGGGGAAAGCTCCATGCTTTCGGCAGTTTTGTCGGAATATGCAATGTTGTATTTGATATCACGGTCATTTACCCAGACATTTTCTTCGCAAACGGGAGAATTTTCTTCCGATGCATCGCCGAATTTCGGGATGATGCCGTTTATCGTGAGATCTGTCCACAGGCTCAGAAGCTTCGGTGAATTCGGATAATAATCGTCAGCAATGCCGTCTGACATAAGCAGTACAGCCGATCTTGCGGAACGTTTAAGCTTTGTTCTGCTCTGAACAGCGGCGATATTTCTCATTTTTGATGATGTGATGAACTCCGTTTCTCCCGAGAAATCTCCGCTGTCGGCATTTCCCAGGAGAGTGAGCGCATTTTCATATCCCGCTGACGGTGAGATCTCGCAGACCATTCCATCACCCGCCTGTATCGCAATGACGAGCTGTTCGTCCTTGTTAAGAGGTATCACCGAGCAGGTGACGAGCGTGCAGGCGAAATCAGAGAGCTTCGGCTCTTCGCCGTCCGCAAAATATTCGGGATCATCCTTTCGGCAGAAAAACTCCGCTTCGACCGCATCTGCGGCATGGAGAAACGCATTCTGCATGATCTCCGTGAGCTTTCTGAGCGTTTTCATGAATTTTTCATCGCCGATGGGGAGAGACAGCGAAGCTGTGAGATCCTCCTCCTGACCTGCGTTCATGAATGCCGCCTTTACCTCGGAAACGAACGATGTGCAGGCGGCCTTTGCGCCGATCCTGGAATATTTCTTTGATCCTGCGCCGTCGGATACTGCGGCTATGATCCATCCGCCTATCTGCTCCGTTTCGAACCAGTCATCGCAGTTAGTTCCGTCATGCTTGTGCTTTTTGCCTCTTACGGACGCAGCCGTTACCGTATAATCCCCGTGATCTGCATAGAAATTCCTGAATTCGGGGAACGGCTCGGGGCTTTCGGGAATGGGAGTATATTTCCACATTGACGCTGTATGTGCCGTAACTTCGCCGTCTGTCAGCTGATTATTTATAGGGTTTTCGGGCAAAGTATATCCCCTCCTTACGGAACGATCACGAAGCCCTGAGGCGGGGGAGGAAGCTCGATATTTGCGCCGGGCTTAGCGTCAAGGCTTTTGGATGACATTTTGATCGAGCTTGATACCCATGTGAAGAACTGAGCAAGGTCGCCTGCGGAGAGATTGTTCATCATCAGCACGCACTCTGTCAGCTCACGAAGCACGGTCGTATCCGCATAAGCGCCTGCCGCACACGCAATGATGTTTGCGGGGTGAGTAGCCTTCAGCTCCTCGGCAGCGGGACGCCAGTCATCGGTAGGTGCGCCGTCTGTGAGAATAAATACCAGCGGCTTCCAGTCGCCCTTCTGAGTTTCGGTGGATTTTCTGACTTCTGTTCTGATGCAGTCGGCAAGGAGGGAGAGAGCGGCACCGAAAGCAGTAGCTCCGCCTGCTGTTATCTGCGGCTCTTTGAAGAGCATTAGCTCGGTCAGCGGGGATACCTGCCTTGCCTGCGAGTTGAAGGTTATGACAGAGAGGTAAGCGGTCTCCAGTGCCTGAGGATCGCCTCTCAGCTCGGAGATAAGTGCCTTAACGCCCTGTTTTACGGCTTCTATCGGATCACCCGACATCGAACCTGACGTATCGAGCAGGAGATAAACGGGGAGACGTCTTGTAAAATCGGACATATTATCAATCCTTTCAATAAGCAGAACGCAATCCGCAATAATATACGTTCTATAATATTTAAAATTATACATCAACTTCATGGAAATGTCAATAAGTTTTTTGCGTTTACAGCAATTTTAAGCCAAAAAAGCAGTTTCCTTTCCTGGTATTGTGAAAAATGCACAAAAACTATACTTCTTATTGTTTGTTTGTTCTCTTGAAATCAATTTCATAATTTGATACAATTATTATATAGTATTCTGCGTAACTGCGGATAATTTTATTGAGAGGAGATTTTTTATGAAGCTTAAAAAACTGCTGGCTGCGGCTACTTCCGCTGCGCTGGCACTGACAACTATGGCGATTGCTCCGCTGACAGCGAGTGCAGCAGACAGTGTTGATACTGTTCCGAGCGGAACGGAAACAGTTCTTGCTACATTTAAGTTCGATGGTGCTGATTATAGCGGATCATATTCCGGAACATGGAATAATGCAGGCACTATTGATTCCGGATTGCCCGGCGATTCTCTTACGTCATACATGACAGATGCTGATGTTTATATCAAGGTTTCTGCAAGCAGCGTCGGAACATACACCACAGGTGACAACGGAGAAAATCAGACATCGCTTGAGGAAATCGTTACATGGAACGGTTACAGCGGCTGGGTAACAATAGCTAAAATGTACAGAAACTGGGGAGATAATCAGTTTGAGGTAACATTTGCGCCTGCTTCTTCAAGTACATCTTCACATGCTGTTGCATATGCGCCGATAGCAAAGTTCGGACTTGATGAATACAATCAGCTCCAGGGCAATTTTCAGACAGGCGGATTCAGCACTGTTACGATAGATTCCGTACAGCTTGTAAAGTTTGGAGATTCAGGTTCGACACCCGCAGACTCCGATTTAGCTTATGAATTCACCACAGGTCCTATCAGCCTTACAATAAATGATGCAAGTGGTTGGGGAGACGCCAGCACGACAAAGGCAGGTCAGGCTGTGTGCCCGATATCCACTATAACAGGAGTTAAACTCGGAAAAACAACGGCCGCTGAACTGCTTAAGATGTATTCCACTATATCTTTAAACGGTATTCAGTATAAGAATGATGATCTTAATGCAGGTGCTGATAAGTTTTCACTTTCATTATATATTCAGCACGGCAGTGGCTGGGACTGGAAGTCTTACTCCGTGGGCACTCTTGCTTCACCCACAGCAAGTGTCAAGATCGCTGATATCCTCGGCAGTTATAATGAAGATGATGTTATTCAGACTATGGGCTTACAGATCACCTGTAAGGGCGGAGATGTTCCTGCGATCGAAAGCATGAATCTGGGTGATACTTTTTATCTCAACAGAGCATCAACACCTGTAAAACCCGACCCCGATCCTGTTAAGCCAGATCCCGATCCCGTTGAACCCGATCCTGATCCCGTTGATCCCGTAGGACCCACAGACGGCGTATTATGGAGCGGCTCCGAGGATCTCAAGACAGACTGGAGCGCAAGCGTTTCCATTCCTGCTGAGAAGTTTGCAGACATCAAGGCAGGCGATACACTCGTATTCACATTCACAAAGGGCAGTGCAGACTATTTCCAGATCAAGATCATGGACGGCGACTGGACTCCTCTTGCATCTCCCAAGACAAACGAATGGGACTGCGTTGAGCTCAGCGTTTCTCCTTATGAAGTAAAGATCAGTGCAGCTGATGCATCCGCACTTAAGGCAAAGGGCATGGTTGTCAGCGGCTACGGCGTTGTACTTAAATCAGTTGCAGTCAAGTCCGCAGGCGGATCCGATGAGCCTTCGGAGACTGTTACAGTTACTATTTCCAGCCCTGTAAATTCCATCGAAGTCGGAAATACAGCTGTCCTGACAGCAACAGCATCAAACGGTGCTGCAATTACAGCATGGAAGAGCTCCGATGAATCCGTTGTATCTGTTGAAAACGGCATTATTACAGGCAAGAAGGCAGGCACAGCAGTTATCACAGCATTCTGCGGCGATGCTTATGCTGAATTTACTGTCACAGTAACAGCACCCGCTGTTACGCCCTCTGTTACACCCGTTGTTCCCTCTATCTGGGACAGCATCTTCACAAATGTTCCGAGCGTACCGGGCGCTGCTTCTCTCTCTGAAACAGAAAAGGCGGCAAATAAGCTCAAGTTCGGTTCAGATGTATCATTTATCCCAGCAAACAATACTCTTGATGTTGATCTTATAATGGCTCTCCTGAAGTCCAAAAATAAGCTCAAGGCTAACATGGGTTCGTATGCATTTACATTTGACGGCTCAAAGCCCAACGATCTTTTTGATCTGACAGGCGGCATTGACCTCGGCATCTCCTATATGAGCGTTTCCACAGACATTATGGAAATGTTCCCGAATGCTGATAAGATCATTGTTTTCAGGACAAATTACAGCGGTCAGCTTCCCACAGAAGTAATTCTCAGCATGAATGCAGGCAAGGAATTCTTCAAGGAAAATGCAAGTCTCTTCTGCATTGACGATGCTGTTGAGTTCATTTCCTCGGGCAAGATAAAGGCTAACGGCATGGTCGATGTGTCTGGTCTTACTCACTTCTCGACATATGCGGTAGTTGTAGGAAACACAGCTTCTTCCAATGTTGTTTATGAGAATGTTGATTCCGCACAGGGAATAGCTCTTGAAACTGAGACAGCTTCTCATTCCGTTCTTCCCGTTATCGCTGTTATCGCAGCGTCTGCGGCTGCAGTATTTGCTGCTGCTGTTACAGTAAAGAAGCTCAGAAACTCCAGATGATCGGTATCACGCAAAATATCGGCGGCAGGTGTAAAAGCCTGCCGCTTTTTTTCTGAAATCGACGAAAACACGCTGCAATTTCTCTGCCGATTTATTCTTTATGACATTGCCAAATCCGTTGTCAGATGGTATAATAACTATAAGTGAAACTGAAAGGAGTATATCCGCAGCGTGCGGATAAGATATAAAAATGAATAAGAATTATGCTGAAAAACTTTCTTCCCTGACTGTTTTCAGGGGACTTCTTAGCGATCCCGTCATATCAAAGCTGAAAACCCTGCTGGACTGCGGCGGCGAAACTGAGGAGTTTATAAACTGCTATTCCGATTTTGCGGGTGAGCTGTTTAAAACGACTGACAATCTTTCCGATTATGTGCTGAATATCACCCTCGAAAACGAAAATCCTTATATGCTCAAAAGAGCTGAGGATGGCACTGCAAGCGCTGTTCTTGAACGTGCCGTTGATGAAGAGCTGACTATACTTCAGGAGGTATCGCAGCTTTCGAGCTTTGAGGTCTGCTTCAATCTCGGTTACTCCGGATATCTCGCTCAGTGGGATACGACAGAGTACGATTTCCACAAGATATATGCCGAGCGCATTGAAAATGTCAGAACCAAGGGTTATGGCATCTATGCGAAATACCACACATTCATGTTCCGTGATGGCAGGATCGTTCCCGTAAGAAATCCCGATACGCAGAAGCTTTCACAGCTCAGGGGATATACCGACGAGCGCAAAAAGGTCATCGACAATACTATCGCTCTGCTTGACGGCAAGCCTGCCGCAAATGTCCTGCTTTACGGCGATGCGGGAACGGGAAAATCCTCGACTGTCAAGGCGATCGTCAACGAGTTCAAGGACAGGGGACTCCGTCTTATCGAGATCAAAAAGTCACAGCTTCACAGCCTGCCTATAATTCTCGACAGCATATCGAAAAATCCGCTGAAATTCATTCTTTTTATAGATGATCTTTCCTTTGCCGCCGACGATGATGATTTCGGCGCGCTGAAGGCTATCCTTGAGGGTTCTGTTTCACATAAGACATCTAACCTTGTTATCTATGCGACGAGCAACCGCCGTCATCTTGTCAAGGAGAAATTCTCCGACCGTGAGGGTGACGATATCCATAAGAACGACAGCATGGCTGAGCTTATCTCGCTGTCCGACCGCTTCGGTCTGAAGGTAACATTCCTGAAGCCAGACAAGAAGCTGTACCTTGACATTGTAAATCATCTCGCGGAGGAATACGAGGTCGGCATAGCTCAGGAGGAGCTTGAAAGACAGGCTGAGGAATTTGCTCTCAGAAGAAGCGGACGTTCCGCAAGAGCCGCAAAGCAGTTTGTCGAGTCGCTCAAAGCACAGCAGTAACTGTTATCCGACAGCTGAAAGTCCCCGAAGAAAGTTCCGTATTGCAGGCTTTGTCATTTGCTTTTAGGATAAAATGACAAGCAGCTTTGGAAAAATTTCGTGTTCGGGGACTTTTTATATATTTTTTCAGAAAAATATCACACCGATATCATATTCGATTTGTATAATATAAACAACATTCCGAGGAAAGGACGAAGTGAAATGGCTCTTACCAATATAAAATCGGATACATATATTCATCTTGATACGGAGAAAAAGGATAATTCCGAGCATGAGGAGGATCAGTCTGCCGATGGTATGTACGGACTTATATCTACCGGAGGAAATCCCGCAATACTTCAGACTGCCATGCAGTTCCAGCAGATAATGCTGCTTTATGAGGGCGCAGTCCAGCAGGTCAAGAACAAGCTCGATATTCTCAGCAAGGAATTTCACATAAACAATAACCGCAACCCTATCGACTCGATCAGGTACAGGATAAAGGAGCTGATGAGCATCGCCGAAAAGCTTAACCGCAAGGGCTATGAGGTGACGCTTGACAACATGGTGAACAAGCTTGACGACATTGCGGGAATTCGTGTTGTTTGCCCGTTTATCTCCGATGTTTACGCCGTTGCGGATATGCTGACGAAGCAGGACGATATCAGGCTGATAGAGAAGAAGGATTACGTTGAAAATCCCAAGGGCAACGGCTACCGCAGTCTGCATCTCATACTCGATATACCCATATTTCTTTTCAACGAAACAAAGCATATGCTTGTCGAGGTCCAGTTCCGCACGATCGCGATGGACTTCTGGGCAAGCCTTGAACACAAGGTAAAATATAAAAAGCATCTCGGTGCGAATGCGGAAGAGATCTCAAAAGAGCTTCGGGAATGTGCAGAGGATATCGCCCGTCTTGATGTCCGTATGCAGAA
>USNJ01000031.1 GCA_900556055.1 uncultured Ruminococcus sp. | reverse complement strand
GTGGATTACATAGTAACGCATGAGCCTCCGGGATCGCTAAAAGAGATATTCTATCCCAATTCCCGCCAGACAAGCGAGATGCACGCATTTTTCAATGCTGTAAAGGAAAACTGCCGGTTTAAGATGTGGTTTTTCGGAAAATGCCACAAAAACAGGCTTATTCCGCCGAAATACAAGGCTCTTTTTGATGAATGCTTCATAATAAAGCCCGATGCAAAGCCTAAAAAACGCTGATATTCTGCACATTAATATTAAATGCCCATTGAATTATGTTTTTTGTTATAAAATGCCCTAATTTAGCTTGCGTTTTTTCGGCATATATCGCCGCCTTTTCTTATGCATCTCCAATTAATTTCCAATATTTGTGAATTATACATAAAAATCAAGCCGAATTTTTCTTACATTTTCTTCCATTTATTTTCCAAAACCTATTGATTTTTGCAGAATCGCATGGTATAATATGGAAAAGATTGAAAATACGGAGGTTATCATAATGGTAAAAAAGATCAAGGTACTTATAGCAGACAATTCCGCAGAATTTGGCGTTCAGGTCTCGAATGCGCTCAGAACAAAAGGATTTTTCACGATAACACGCCCTAAGGACGGACTTGCAGTCATGGACGCTATCCGCGAAGAGATGCCCGATGTTGTTATCTGCGATGCTGTTATGCCGAACATAGACGCTGCTGAGGTAATCAGGAAAGTAAATGCAGGACCGTTCAGAAAGCCGTTTTTCATGGTAACATCGGCATATCCCAGTCCTGCCGCAGAACGTGCTATCATGCAGAATGAAAATGCATATTTCATGCTTAAACCATTTGACTGCGAATCACTCGGCGAAAGGATAATTGCATTCACATCCGCCGAAAAGCCCGCAGTATCCGCACAGACTGAAAATCTCGAGCTTATTGTTACCGAGATGATACACCAGATCGGAATTCCCGCACATATCAAGGGCTATCATTATCTCAGGACTGCTATCCTGCTTTCACTCGAAAACAAGGAGATGCTTGAAAGCGTTACAAAGCTCCTCTATCCGACTGTCGCAAAGCAGTACAATACGACAGCTTCAAGGGTTGAACGTGCTATCCGCCATGCAATCGAAACAGCATGGGACAGAGGCGATATCGACACCATCAATTCTCTTTTCGGCTACACAGTGAGCGTCGGCAAGGGCAAGCCTACAAACTCCGAATTTATTGCGCTTATCACCGATAAGCTCCGCCTTGAATACTGCATGAACCGCAGGAATGTCCGCCATTCCGAAACAGGCAGCTACATGGCAATGTGATCGTCAATATAAAACAGAAATGCCGCATTTCACAATGAAATGCGGCATATTTTTTATTCTGACTGATAATTTTTCGCTATTGCAAATGCGGCATCAAGAAGTGCAATGGTATCGTTCCATCTCTCCTGACCTGTTTTTCCGCCGAGAACAACAGCTATTATCTGATGATCGTAGCGCTCCGCCATCTCAACAACGCAGTAGCCCGCTTCATCGGTCATTCCTGTTTTCATTCCCTTTGAATAGCAGTAATAAAACTGGCTGTACGGGTTTATCATGACATTGGAATTTTTCCAGTAGATCTGCTCGCCTGTCAGGAACGTCTCTTCAAGATCGACCTTCTGCACAGACTCTGCTATCATCGGACAATCCTTGGCATACAGTGCTATTTTCAGCATATCCATAGCCGTTGTGTAATGGTCATCGTCATGAAATCCATCGGGATTTGCAAAGTGCGTGTTCACCGCACCGATACGCTTGGCCTTGCGGTTCATCATATCAACAAATGCCTGAACTGCACCCTTATCCGACAGCCTGTCGTTATCAGATATCACTCTTCCGACATTTGCGGCTGTGACATACGCAGCGTCATTTCCCGAAGGAAGCATCAGCGCATCAATTATCATCTGCGTTGAAAGCCGGCTTCCCTTGTTGAGATATGCAAGGCTTGAACCGGGATTTACGAAATCCAGCTCATCACCCGCCGTAAACACGAAGTCCTCATCAACATAATCAAGCGCAAGCGCCGCTGTCATAAGCTTTGTCGTACTTGCGGGATAGCATTTTTCATCGGCATTCTTTGCATAAAGCACAGTATTTGTTGTAACGTCATAGACAACCGCATACTTTGACGTTATGTTCATTTCTATTGGATATGTATCGGGATCAGCCGCAGTTTCGGCAGTTTCCGCAGCCGTCGTTTCGACCGACTCAAAGGATACATCGGGTTCTTCGTCACGGTATGTTTCTGTGACCATTGCCTGCTGCTGATCGTCGCTCGCCGATGCCAGGTCGGTAGCAAAATGCGAAACGCCCTTAACGCCAAGAACGACAGCCAGTGTCGCAGCGGCGGTCATGCATGCAAGCTTGATCCTTGCTTTTATGATCTGTTTTTTCCTGTATCTCGAATTTCTCGACACGGGACGGTATGTATTTCTCCTCATTTCAAATCTCCGTATACGTTTACAGCCTTATTATTTCACTGCATATCAGGAACATAATTTCTATATTATGCACAAAAAGTTTTCAACCGAACAAGTATTATTGTACCACACTCTGCATATTATTTCAATAGCAATTTTACATAAATTACATTCCGATTTTTATATCAAGAAAAAATCCGAAGCACAATCAATGCCGCAAATGGCATTGATATCTGCTTCGGACTGAAATTATTCTCTTTGGAATATTATCTTCTGTCGTTGAAAATGCTCATAAGATCAGCATAATCGTCCTGGCTTGATGTAGTCTTCTTGGACTCCTGAACTGATTCGATCACCTTGGAATTGTCAACAGACTCAACAGCAGGCTTGCCGTCATCCTCAAATCCGGTAGCGATAACAGTGATATTGATCTCATCGCTGAGATTTTCATCGAAGGATGTACCGAAGATCATGCTTACATTAGGAGCAGCAGCCTCGGAGATAAGCTTTGTAGCTGTGTCAACATCGGAAGCGAGAACGTCCTCGGACATTACGATATTAACGAGAAGTCTTGTTGCACCCTTGATAGATGTTTCAAGCAGCGGGCTGGAGATAACTGCGGAAGCAGCTTCCTGCGCCTTATCCTTGCCCGAACCGTGACCGATAGCCATATGAGCATAGCCGGCATTCTTCATTGTAGTTTCAACATCTGCGAAGTCGAGGTTGATCATACCGTCAACAGTGATAAGCTCAGCGATGGACTTAACACCTGTTTTCAGGATATTATCTGCCAGAGCGAAGGATTCCTTCATTGTAAGGGGCTTTTCAGAGCCGACGAGCAGCTTTTCGTTAGGGATAACAACGAGAGAGTCAACGTGCTTCTTGAGCTCCTCGATGCCTCTTTCAGCCTGCTCCATCTTAGCCTTCTGCTCAAAGTTGAAGGGCTTTGTAACTACTGCGACTGTGAGGATATCCATTTCCTGAGCGATCTCAGCAACAACGGGAGCTGCACCTGTACCTGTACCGCCGCCCATGCCTGCTGCGATAAAGACCATATTTGCGCCCTTGAGAGCAGCTGCGATCTCGTCCTTGTTTTCCTGAGCGGACTCTGAGCCGACGTTAGGTCTGTTTCCTGCGCCTCTTCCTCTTGTCAGCTTGACGCCGATCTGTACCTTTGTATCAGCCTTTGAGATGTTAAGAGCCTTAGCATCGGTATTTACAGCTATGTAATCCACGTCCTTGATACCGGAGGCAGCCATGCAGTTGAGCGCATTTCCTCCGCCTCCGCCGACGCCAACAACCTTTATGTTAACGTCATCAATAATACCGTTATCGTAATCAAGCATTAAGTCGCTCATTTGAAAATCCTCCTAATATATATTCCGACAGACCGAATGATGATCAGCCGGCGTTTTTCATGTGCAGATCCGGCGCATTATTATATAGAATGCCCAATAATACATAATATAATAATAACACATTAATTCTATAATATCAAGTAAAAAAGCAAATTTTTTTTTGCTGAAAATAACTTTTAAATCTTGTATAAATTGCTGTTGAAAAATCAGCATTTTTTTGTTGCTTTTTTACTCTGATGCTGATGTTTCGGACGTTTCGACCGGATCACCGTTCTCATCTGTTTCAGCCTCGGTTTCGGTAACACCGTTCAGCCTGTCCTGAATGTTCTGATAATACTGCTCGATGCCGCTCTTTTCACGGAACGATGCACTTCCCGAAAACATAGTCAGAACGCCTTCCGTTTTCGAGCCAATTTTTTCCTTTAGTATAACATCCGTGAACTTCAGCTTATAGTCAAGTTCATTCGTTGAACCCAGACATACCTCGATCCTGTTGTCATACATATATTTTATATTATACCTGTCTGTCATGTCGATATACGTCACTTTGTCTGTCTGACGGCTGTTCATCGCTTCAATGACTGTCAGCATAGCCGAAAGCTTGCCCTCGTCGTCCGATTCAAACATATCTCCGGGGATAAGTCCGGGAGCAGGCTCAGAACCTTTTATCAGATATATCCCATCGGGCGGTGTATCCGCAGTATCGAATATCTTGCCCGTGCCGCTCATTATGAGATATCCGCTGTCGGTTTCAAGGCACGCCGCAGGCTTGCAGACCTCAACATAGATATTGACGCTGTTCGGGAATTCTCTTTTTATCGTACAGGATTCGAGATAAACAACGCTCCTCACGACATCTTCGGCATGAGATGACATTTTGGTGCGCAGCATATTCTGACCGATATCAAGTCCCGAAGCGGTCACTATCTCCGTTCTGTCAAAATCGCCGTCGCCCGCAACATTTATCTGTTCGATATTGAAAAACACCGTGAACGACAGCACAGTGACAATGACCGCAACGATTATGAAGATCATCTGCGCATATGCTCTGATGATACGCTGCCGATTGCGCCGCTGACGTTCAGCATTGCTTTTTCGGCGGCTGTCTCCTTTTACGATATCCTGCATAAATAAAAATCCTCTCTGCTATCTTATCCCATGCGTCTGACAGATGCACCTGCCGCCGACAGAACGCCTTCTATGCTTTCATATCCCCTGTCGATATATTTCACTCCGCTGACCTCTGTTACTCCGTCCGCCGAAAGTCCTGCGATGACAAGCGCCGCACCGCCCCTGAGATCGGCGGCTTCAACGCCTGTGCCGTAAAGCTTTTTCACGCCGTTCACAACAGCGACCTTTCCCTCGGCTATGATGTCTGCGCCCATTCTGCGCATCTCGCCGACATGCTTGAAGCGGTTCTCGAAGATGTTTTCGATAAACACCGTGCTTCCCTCCGCGCGGCTTATCGCAGCCATAAGCAGTGCCTGCATATCAGTCGGGAAACCGGGATAAACCATGGTCCTGACAGTTTCGGGGGCTTTGAGCCGACCTGTACTGCGGATGTGTATGCTCCTTTTTCCCGCTGTCATACGGCAGCCCATCTCCTCGAATATCGGCAGAACTGCATCTAAATGTTCGGGAAGAGCATCTGTGATATACAGCTCTCCGCCTGCCGCCGCACATGCCGAAAGCCATGTTGCCGCACATATCCTGTCGGGCATGACACGATATTCGCAGCCATGGAGCCGCATTACGCCTTTTATGGCTATCGTTCCGCTGCCGTCACCCTCGATATCAGCACCGCAGCATCTCAGAAACTGCGCAAGATCGGATATTTCAGGCTCACGGGCGCAGTTTTTTATGACAGTCTCGCCCCTTGCGCATACCGCCGCAAGCATTATATTCTCCGTTGCGCCGACCGATGGGAACGGCAGAGTCAGCGTGATGCCGTTCAGCCCGTTTGCGGCAGTGCAGACAAGCCTTCCGTATTCCTCGATTATCTCTGCGCCCATCTTCCTGAGTGCGGAAATGTGAAAATCTATCGGTCTTGGTCCAAGCTCGCATCCTCCGGGATATGACAGTATGCATTTTCCCGATCTTCCGAGAACAGCACCCAGAAATATGACCGATGAACGCATCTCACGCATAAGCTGCTCGGATATTTCGCAGCCGTCCGCATCGGCAGAATTCACAACAGCCGTGCTGCCCTCCGAGATCACTCTGCATCCAAGCGATGTGAGTATCCTCATCGCCGAATATGTATCTGAGATCGCAGGGACATTATGCACCGTGACCTCCCCGCCCGCCAGATAAGCTGCGGCAAGGATAGGCAAAGCCGAATTTTTTGCGCCCTGAACAGCGATCTCGCCGCAAAGCATCCTGCCGCCGTCTATCACAAGCTTCTGCATAGAAAGCACTCCTTTTCATCAAATTAGTGTATTCTATGCATTTCGGCGGATATTTGACAGCCTTTGTTTATTCCTTGTCGATAAGTCGGGAGATAACGCTGTAAATACGCTCGGGAGTATCGTTTATAGCAAGCTCCGCTGCGTGCATGCTGAGCGATGAAAGCTTGTCGGGATTGCTGTACAGATCCTCGACAGTCTTTATCAGCAGCTCCGATGTCAGATCCTTCTGTTCAAAAACGACCGCTGCGCCTGCGTCAGCAAGCACCATCGCATTATGATACTGATGATTTCCCGCAACGATAGGCGACGGGATAAGTATAGACGCACGTCCGACAGATTCTATCTCGCAGAGTGCATTTGCGCCCGATCTGCTTATGATAAGGTCGGCAGCCGCCATGCAGACAGCCATGTTGTCGATGTATTCCTTTATCATAAGTCTGGGATTTCCATCAACTTCAATGCCCTTGTCCTTCAGGGACTGCATGAATGTGTCACGTCCCATCTGACCGTAGCTGTGGATATGGTTTATCCTTTTGCCGTTTTTCTGCGACCATTCGATAAGGTCGGCAACAGTCTCGTTTATTCTTCCTGCGCCAAGGCTTCCGCCTGTTGACAGAATGCAGATAGAATCGTCAAGGCCAAGCTCCTTCTTTGCCTCTTCACGGCTTCTGCGTGTAAATCCGCGTCTGACAGGAAGTCCCGTTACGGTATATTTTACCGAGCTGTCAAAATAATCCTTAGCCGCTTCAACGGTAAGCATTACCTCATCGACATGCTTCGTAAGGATCCTCGTTGTTACGCCGGGATACGCATTCTGCTCATGGATAGCTGTCGGAATGCCCATCTGCGCCGCTTTCATTACGACAGGACCGCTGACATATCCGCCTGTTCCGATGACGATATCAGGCTTGAATTCGGTGATTATCTGCTTTGCACGGTGTCCCGCAGTTGTGAGATAAGCCACTGCCTTGATATTCCTTGCAATATTCTTCGGCGTGAGCTTTCTCTGAAATCCGCTGACCTTTATCGGAGTGAATTCTATGCCCGCTTTCGGGACAAGCCTTGCTTCCATGCCGTTCGGTGTGCCTGCATACAGAAATTCCGCATCGGGACGGCGTTCCTTTATTATTGATGCAATGGCGAGCGCAGGATTGATATGTCCCGCCGTTCCGCCGCCTGCAAGAAGAACTTTCAGCATAATAAGATCATTCCTTTACTGTTTGTTTGACGATTTCCTGTTTCGGTTCGGAGAATACGCACTGCCGTGATACATTCAGGATAACACCCATCTGAGCGAGCTGCATACAGAGTGCCGTTCCGCCGTAGCTGAAGAACGGCAGCGATATTCCCGTATTCGGGATAGCGTTTGTAACAACCGCAATGTTGAAAAGTGCCTGAAGTCCGATCTGGAATGTCAGACCGACAACGAGCATCATGCCGAATTTATCGGGTGCTTTCGATGCGATATAAAATCCTCTCAGCACGAACATGATAAAGATGAGCAGCACGAGAACTGCGCCGCAGAAGCCAAGCTCCTCGCATATTACGGCAAAAACGAAGTCATTCTGAGATTCGGGGAGATAAAGGAATTTCTGACGTGAATTTCCCAGTCCCAGACCGAAAAGTCCGCCCGAACCTATTGCAATAAGTGAATTCTGCGTCTGCCACAGCGAAGGATCTTCCTGCGCAGATGCCGAGAACGGATCAAGCCATACATTTATTCTGTCCATAAAGTACCCGATTCCGTCAACCTGCACTTTATACAAGACGAACACTGTTATGAGTGCCGCACCGCCAAGTCCGATAAGGATAAGGTGCTTTTTGCTTATGCCGCCGACGAACATCATCACAAATCCGATAGCGCAGATAATGATAGTCGCCGAAAGATGCGTCTGCGTGATAATAAGGAATGCAGGGACAGCAAGCAGCACCGCAAACGGCACAACTCCGTAGGAGAATTTTTCAAGCTTTGAATAATTCATCGAAATGAGATATGCAAAAATAATGATTATCGCAAACTTTGTTATCTCGGAAGGCTGAAATTCGGGAAATCCGGGGATCTTCAGCCATCTTCTCGCACCGTTGTTGTCGACTCCGAGCGGCGACCATTTTACCAGCACGAGCATCACAAGCTGAACAGCATAAAGTCCGTATGCAATGATCGGGCGGCGGAAATTATGATAATCAAAGAATGAGATAAGGAACATCGCAACAAGTCCGACACCGCTGAATATGAGCTGTCGTCCGACATAATATGTGCCGCTGCCCTGCTTTCGGATAGCCCACGCATATCCTGCCGAGAACATCATGATTATTCCGATAACGAGAAGTATCAGCACTATCGAGCAGAACGCCAGATCCATAGGACCTCTGACGTATTTCTCGTTATATCCGCCTGTTCTGAATAAACTTTTCCAGAAGCTTTTCGGCTTTCGTGCCTGAGTTTCAGCCATCAGTTCAGCCTTCCTTTCATTTGATCTTGGTTTATCTTGTGAAATAAATTACATTTGCAAGCACGCCCGCAGCCAGCGTTACAAGGGAAAATACGATAACTATCTTATATTCCGACCAGCCGCACAGCTCAAAGTGGTGATGTATCGGAGACATTTTGAAAATTCGCTTGCCCGTAGTCTTGAAGCTTATTACCTGGATAACAACGGAAAGCGCCTCGCAGATATAAACTATCGCAATAAGGAAAAACAGCAGATGCTCGCCCGTCATCATGCCGAGTGCAGCGATCGAGCCGCCGAGATACATTGAACCTGTATCTCCCATGAACACCTTTGCGGGGTGCAGGTTCCATACGAGAAATCCAAGACAGCCGCCTGCTATCGCCACCGCAAATATCGTACATTCCCAGTATTTCATAGCCGACAGTATCATGACGAAGGACAGCGACGCAACGACAGTCACCGTGCCGCAGAGTCCGTCAACGCCGTCTGTCAGGTTGATGGAATTGACGATGTATATAAGGACGAGAAGCATCAGCGGATAATAGAAAATTCCGAAATTCACGTCGCCGAAGAATGGCAGAAGTATTTTTGTATCATCACCGAGAAGGTTCAGCACCCAAAGGAAAAGTGACGTAAATACGAACTGCATGACCATTTTCTGCTTGGGATTCAGTCCCTTGTTCTGCTTCTTTACCGCCTTTATGTAGTCATCTGTAAAGCCGATAACGCCGTTTAAAAACGCAAATCCTATGCAGGCAAGCAGCCTGAAAACAGGTGTGTTGCTGCCGATCTCAAGTGAATTGTCCGAAGTCGCACGCCACAGCATAAAGCCGACCGCACAGGCGACCAGCGAGCCGATAATGAACATAAATCCGCCCATCATCGGGGTTCCCTGCTTCTTTTTCTGGCTTTCCAGCTTTGCGCCGACAAACTTTTCTATCGTCTGACCAAAATGCAGCTTTTTGAGCAGCGGTATCAGAAAAATTCCGACAGCTGCCGATATTCCGAATGAAACAGCCGCAGTAACGATATTAATCCAAAGTGCCATATTTATGACCATTCCTTTTTAGAGTTTTATGCTTTGAAGCCGAACAGATCCCTTATGACCTGCCTTCACGAAGCTCCCCGATTATCTTTTCCAGCTTCATTCCTCTGCTTCCCTTGAAAAGCACGGTATCTCCGTCCTTTATGTGTTCTTTCAGATATTCGGCAAGCTTTCCGCTGTCGGTTATCCACTCGGCATGAAGTCCGCATTTTTCTGCGCCCTCAGCCATGTGCTTCGACATTTCGCCGTAGCATACGAGAAAATCAAGCTTCTTTTCGGCAGCATATTTTCCCGTATCCTCATGCAGCTTGGGTGACATTTCGCCAAGCTCCAGCATATCCGCAAGTACCGCACCTCTCCTGCCGTCGCATTTCATCTCGCAGAGAGTGTTGATTGCCGCCTGCATTGATGTCGGAGATGCATTGTAGCAGTCGATCAGCGCAGTAAATCCGCCGATCCTTTCGGTATGCTGCCTCATTCCCGACGGAACATAATCCTTCAGCGCATTTGCGGCAGGGACAATATCATCGCCGATAACATAAGCCGCAGCGACTGCCGCCAGCGCATCATATACATTATGCTTTCCGATGCATGGGATAACGCAGTGAACGCTTTTTCCTTCAAGAACGATATCGAATACGGTCGATTCGCCTGATGATCTTATATTTTCGGCATTGAGATCGCACTTATTGTCAATGCCGAACGTGATGACATTCCTGTCCGATAATTTCTCTTTGAGAGGTGCAAGCCGCACATCATCGCCGTTCACGATCAGCGGACAATTCGGCTTTGAGCCGTTCAGTATCTCCAGCTTTGCCTTCAGGATATTGTCCTGCGAACCGAGCTGTTCAAGATGGCACATTCCGATATTCGTTATCATTGCAATGTCGGGCGATGCGGTCTTTGAGAGCCTGTCGATCTCACCGAAGCCTGACATACCCATCTCGATAACGGCTCTTTCAATGCTGCTGTCAAGTCTGAAAAGCGTTTTCGGCAGACCTATCTCATTGTTGAGATTTCCCTCTGTTTTCATCGTTTTTCCGCCTGCCGACAGCGCAAGAGCGGTCATTTCCTTTGTTGTCGTCTTGCCGACGCTTCCCGTTATGCCGATGACCTTCACGGGCATTTTTCTTCGGTAATATGCCGCAATGTCAAGCAGGGCCTTTCGTGTGCTTTGGCAGATCACCGCAGGCACACCGTCCGCTTCACGTTCGGAAACAACAGCCGCCGCACCCAGCCTTACGGCATCATGCAGGAAATCGTGTCCGTCGAACCTCTCGCCCTTTATCGCAATAAAAAGGCAGTCCTTCGGGATATCTCTTGAATCTGTCGATATAGAAGTAATGACTGTATTTTCATCAGCACCGCAGAGCTTTCCGCCGACAGCGCCGCATATCTCTTTCAAAGTCAGGCTTTCCATGGATATTTCTCCTTAATCAAGTGCTTTCAGTGCTTCTGCTGCGATCTCCCGCTCATCAAAATGGATATGCTTTCCGCCCGCAAGTATCTGATAATCCTCATGTCCCTTGCCCGCAAGCAGGATAAGATCACCCTTCCGAGCGATCTTTACAGCATGGAAGATAGCTTCCTTTCTGTCGGTTATGCGGTCGCACGGCTTTGCACCTGTAAGTCCCGTGAATATCTCGTCGATGATAGCATCGGGATCCTCATTTCTCGGATTATCCGATGTAATTACAAGATAATCGGCGTATTTTTCCGCAGCCTGCGCCATTTTGGGACGCTTTGTCCTGTCCCTGTCGCCTCCGCAGCCGAAGAGGCAGATAAGCCGTCCTGCGACCTGCTCTTTGAGTGCGGGAAGAACATTTTCGAGTGCATCGGGGGAATGTGCATAGTCGCATATTATCATGAAATCACGTCCCGTGGGAATGATCTCACATCTTCCGCGGACACCCTTGTTTTCTTCGAGCGCAGCTTTTACCGTCTTATACGAAATGCCCGACATCATTGCGATCTTTACGGCAGCGGCGGTATTTGCGGCGTTGAATTTTCCCATGAGATTTATCGACAGCGGATAATCACAGCCGTCCATTGTCAGCGTGAAATTTATCATATCATCGCCCGGAGTAATGTCATGTGCATAAACATCTGCGCCCTCTGTCAGTCCGTAGGAATATTTATCGCAGGATATCTCCGAAAACAGACGCTTTCCGTAGCTGTCATCGGTATCGACTACCGCATGATCGCATCTGTCGAAAAGCTTTCTTTTTGCGAGATAATAGTTTTCCATAGTGCCGTGATAATCGAGATGATCCTGCGTAAGATTTGTAAACACGGCATAATCATAATGCGCAGGACCTATCCTGTTCTGATCGAGCGCAAAAGAGGTCACTTCCATAACGACCGTATCACAGCCGTCGTTCAGCATTTTTTCGAGGATAGCGTATAGCTCGCCCACCTTCGGCGTTGTCGGCGTTGATTCATCACGTTCGATAGGCTCATGTCCCGAGAAAACGCCTGTCGTTCCGATAAGACCGACCTTTTTTCCGGCTGCCTCGAAAATATCACGGATAAGCGTTGTCATGGTGGTTTTTCCGTTTGTTCCCGTAACGCCTATCATTTTCATTTTCTTTTCGGGATGACCGTGCATCGCAGCGCAGAGATAGCCGTAGAAATATCGGCTGTTTTCAGTGATTATCTGATTAGGCAGACCAAGGTCACGTTCGCAGACTATCGCCGCAGCACCGTTTGCAAGCATATCCGCAGCGGCGGAATGTCCGTCGAATTTTCCGCCTTTTACGCATACAAAGATGTTTCCGTCGGTTACATTCCCCGTAAAATCCGTAATGCCCGTGATATCGGGATCATTTGCGGCAAGTGTGCTGTCCGCAGTAAATCCCGCATATTTCCGTGCATCGTCCAAAAGCGCTGAAAGCTTCATGATATGTGATCCTTCCCAAATTCATATAAAGTAGTGTGAACAATTATTTCCGATATTATGCAGATCATCCGTCAGATCTTACAACGAATACTACCTCGATGACAGTTCCCTTCGTGACTATTGCGCCTTCGCCGTAATTCTGTACAGTAGCAAGTGCGCCCTCTCTCTGTGCAGCACCGCCGCTGACCTTAAGGTTCAGGTCATACGCCGAAAGTGTTTCATTTACCTGCGAGAGCGTCATTCCCGAGAGGTTAGGAACTGTTACTGTCTCCTCCTCGTAATCATCCTCAGTATAAAGGATGATCTTGCCGTTTCTGCGGACTGCACTTCCTCTTTCGGGGACCTGCGCAACGACTTCATCGCCGTTTCCGACAACTACTGCCTTTAATCCGAGGCTTGTAAGCGTATCGGATGCTGTCGTTACGGACTGCTCGACAACATCGGGAACGGTGATATCCATCTGTTCAAGCTCTTCCTCAGTGTACTCGGGATAATATCCGAGATAAGGCAGAGCCTCCGAAAGCACCTCAGCAACTGACGGAGCAGCAACAACGCTTCCGTAATAGTCCTTGCCTGTAGGCTCATCGACCATTATAAGCATGATTATCTCAGGATCATCAGCGGGAGCAAATGCGCAGTAGGACGATACATAGAGGTCATCTCTGCCCTGCTTGATGTTTTCTTCCTGCTTCTGCGATGTACCTGATTTTCCGCCGATCCTGTAACCCTTTATGTATGCATTTGAACCGTTTTTCGTATTGACAACATCTTCAAGCACCTGACGCATCTCAGCAGATGTTTCATCGGAAATCACCTGTCTGCGGATATTCGGTTCTGTTGTCCTGACTACATTTCCGTTTGCGTCAACGATCTTGCTGACAACATACGGCGTAACGAGATCGCCGCCGTTTATAGCCGCAGCGTAAGCTGTTATCATCTGTATGGGAGTGATGGTATTTGTCTGACCGAAGGAGCTTGAACCAAGCTCAACAGGTCCCATTCTGCTGTAAGGAACATAAAAGCTCGTAGCTTCTGACGGAAGATCGATGCCCGTAGGCTCAGTCAGACCGTATGACTCAAAATATTCGCAGAATTTCTCCGCACCAAGTGCCTGTCCTATCTGGACGAACGCAGGGTTGCAGGAGTTTGTCATAGCAGTCGTAAAATCCTGAGTTCCGTGCGAATAGTTTGCCCAGCAGTTGAACGGCGTATCGGCAACCCAGATAGTTCTTCCGCAGTTGAACGTTGACTGAAGCGAGATGACCTTTTCTTCAAGTGCCGATGATCCCGTAATTACCTTGAATACCGAACCGGGGTAATATCTCTCGGAAACAGCCTTGTTTTTCCACTGTTTTTCACGCAGAGCGGCATACAGCTCGTCACGCTCCTCCTCGTCCTCGACAGCATCGACCTTTGCACGGTCAACAGCCGAATAGAGCGATGAACGGTCGTTCAGATCAAATCCGGGAGCTGTTGCCATCGCAAGTATTGCACCGGTTTTTGCCTCCATGATTATTCCGCATGAACGGTTATTTGCATTGAAGTCGGAAACAGCCTTATAAAGAGCCTTTTCGAGATAATGCTGAAGCGTCATATCAAGCGTGAGATAGAGTGAATTTCCGTCCTGCGCCTCATATATCTTGTCATTTTTATATGGCATCTGCTGACCCGCTCCGTCCTTTGCGGAGATGATCTTTCCGTCCACGCCCGACAGATATTCATTATACTGAAGCTCAACGCCGTACTGACCGTCACCTTCGGCATTTGTAAATCCGATAACAGCGGCAGCAAGCTCATTCTGCGGATAATAACGCTTAGTGTCAGCAATAGTGAACACAAGGTTTGAAGTTACGTCCTGCTCGGAAAGATACGCATTTATCTCATCGACAACAGGCTTTTCGATCTTTGTCGCAATATTCTCCTGACGGCGGTTGACCTTTTCAAACTTTTCAACTATCTTAGCCCTGTCAACGCCGAGCTTTTCGCTGAGGTAATCGGCAATGATCTTCTTCTGACGTTCCTTTTCCGCCTCTCCATCGATCATAT